>NZ_JAAGPN010000112.1:0-26409 GCF_017104805.1 Paraburkholderia sp. Ac-20347
GCCGCGCCCGCTGCCGCGCCGAGCGCGGTGCCGACCACGGCGCTGCCCACGCCCGCATTCGTTGCGGCCTGGTTGGTGGCGCCGCCGCCGACCTGCTGGAAGGCGAACTGGCGGCAGTTGTAGTCGTCGTTGCGGAACTGGTCGAAGGTCTTGCCGGTGCCGGGCAGCGCCATCACGCTCGGGCCGGTCGGCACCACGGCGCACGCGCTCAGGAGCCCCGCCGCGGCAAGCACCGCGAGATAAGTCGATTTCATGTGCAGCTCGTCTGGTCGGTTAGTTCGAAGGGGCCGCCTGGGCGGGCACCGAGCGCCAGCCCGACGCGCATTGCTTCACGTACGGGTAGTAGGTCTTGGAAGCGTCGCAGTAGTACCAGGTGTCGCTGTTCTGGCTGGCGGCGACGCCGTTCGGGCCGTTGGCGGGCCCTTGCTGGTAGACCGCGTCCGGGTCGCCGGCCTGACCCTGCTCGACGTAGTCGGGCGGCGGCGGGGGCGGCGGGGTGACGATGACGGGCGGCGGCCCCCAGTAGTAGGGCATGGGCGCGACGGGGTAGTAGTACGGCACGCCGCCGCCGATGAACACGCCGACGCGCGCCGCATTCGCCGCGCCGCTCACGCAGGCGATGGCGGCCACGGCTGCCCCGAGAATGAATTTCGACCTTCTCACAACGATCTCCAGTACGGATGGTCCCGGGCCGGTCAGCCCGCGCATGATGAAACGCTATGACAAGGCGGGGTTCAATGCAATTACGCGAGTTGTACTGTTTTTTCGAGTTGTTACAACTCGGTGACGCCGCCTTGCGCGCAAGTCAGGCGCTTGCACCGTTCGGTGCATAAGCTGCGGCTTCGTGGCCGTATCGGCGGTCTTCAGTCGCGTCTTGCGCAGTTCGTGCGCGCTGCATTCTGCGGCCGTAAGCTGGCTGTCGGTAACATTTGGATATTTGGGACAAGGGCCTGTTTGCCGATGTCAGGCCTGAATCTGGCTTTCGGTTTGCATGGAACAAGCCGGATGTCTTGCGGAGTGATCTGAAAATCTCGCCGTTCTGCCTCGTCAAGATGCGCCGCGCAATGTGCGCGCATCGGTCTGAATCCCCGCTCGAATCGATCCTCTGTTTGCTCGCGCCATTGCTTCGCGCTCGCCCGTGTGCTCGGGCGAGCGCGGAATTTGCCGTGGGCGTCGCGCGTCGCCGAGAAAAAGTCGAATAGTCATTTCGATTCGCCGCGCGCGGCACACGCGCATGCGGCACTTAGACTGACCGACCGCCGCGTGATCGGCGCGGTGCCATCCTTACAAATTAATAAGGACTACAAAGATGAGGAAGATTCTGATGGGCGTGGCGGCGTGCGCCGTCGTGAGCGCTGCGCCTGCATGGGCCGGTTTGGGCGGCGCGCCGACGTATCCGTCGGCGCCGCGCACGCCGGGCATCCGCACGATGACGTCGGCCAACGGCGTCGCCGCGTCCTACACGGTGACCACGGCCACGCTCGCCAACGGCACCGTGATTCACGAATATCTCGACGGCGCGGGCACCGTGTTCGCGGTGTCGTGGCGCGGTCCGCGCGTCGGCTCGCTCGACACGCTGCTCGGCCATTACTTTCCGGCCTGGCAAAAAGGTCTCGCCGAAGCGCGCGCGGCGCGCGGCGGCGGTCATGGCCCGGTCTCGATGCACGGCGCCGATCTGGCCGTCGAGTCGGGCGGCCACATGGGCGCGCTGACGGGACGCGCGTGGCTGCCGAAGGCGCTGCCGCAAGGCATGAGCACGGATCAGATTCAGTGAACGGAGCGAGACCATGAACAAGATCATTCTGGCTTCGGCCATCGCGCTGAGCGTGGCGCTTGCGGCCTGCGGCGGCGGTGGGGACGGCGCTGGCGATGGTGCGCCGGGCAACGCGGCGGTGTCCAATGGCGGCGCGCCTTCGAGTGGCGGCGCATCGGGATCGGGTGCGAACCCGGGCGGTTCGGGTTCCGGCAAAGCCACGGACACCGCCGCGAATAACCCGCCGAACACCGGCAGCGCCGGGAGCAACGGCTCGGGTAGCGGCAATGCCGGCTCGGGATCGGGCACGCCTTCGGGCAACTCGGGCGCTGGCGGTTCGTCGTCGGGCGGACAGAGTTCGGGCGGCACCAACTCGTCTGGTACATCGGGCGGCGATATATCGGGCGGCGACACCTCCGGCAGCGGCGCACCGGGCGGCGGCAGCACCGACAGCGGCGCGCCCGACGGCGGCGCAAGCGCCGACATCGGCAACACCGTCGCGGTGCGCGTTTCGTCGGCGAGCCGCGTGCGCAATGTCCCGCTCGTGAGCGTGACCGTCTGCCAGCCCGGCAGCAGCGGCCAGAAGAACTGCGCGACCATCGACAACGTGCTGCTCGACACCGGCTCGTTCGGCCTGCGCCTCTACGCTTCCGCGATCCCGGCGGCCACGCTCGCCGCGCTGCCGATCCAGCGCGACGACGCGAGCGGCACGAACGTCGCCGCGTGCGGCATGTTCGGCTCGGGCTACACGTGGGGCAGCCTGCGTAACGCCGACGTGAAACTCTCGCGCGAAATCGCCGCCTCGGTGCCGATCCAGGTGATCGGCGATCCGGTCATCGTGTCGAGCGCGCCGTCGTCGTGCGTCTATAACGACTCGCTCAACACGACCGACGCGCTCGGCGGCGTGAACGGCATTCTCGGCGTGGGCGTCGCGCGCAACGACTGCGGCGCAGCGTGCGTCAGCTCGGCGCAGGCCGGCTACTACTACGCGGACGCCGCGCCGGCCACGCCCATCGCGATGCCGCTCGCGAACCAGGTGACCAATCCCGTCGCGCTGTTCCCGGTCGACAACAACGGCCTGATCGTCGATATGCCCGCGATCGACGCGACCGGTGCGCTTGCGACGTCCGGCACGGTGACCTTCGGCGTCGGCACCCAGTCGAATAACGCGCTGCCGGGCACGGGTACGACGATCCTCGCGACCGATCGCTGGGGCAATTTCAGCGGCAGCGTCGCGGGCGGCTCAACGGTGCCCGCTTTCATCGATTCGGGTTCGAACACGCTGGGCTTCGAGGACTGGGCGCTGCCGCAGTACCAGGGCTTTTACGCGCCGGTTTCGGCGATCCAGCGCGCGCTCGCGCTCTCCGACTCCACGGGCGCGGCCGCGACGGCCAGCATCGGCATCGGCAATGCGCGCACGTTGCTCGCCACGCGCTACACGGCGTTCAGCACGCTCGGTTCGTTCCTTGGGCAGACGCTCGACCTCGGCATGCCGTTCTTCTACGGCCAGCGTGTCTGGTACGGCATCGAAGGCACGCGCGCGAGCGCGAACGTGACCGGACCTTATGTGAGTTTCGCCGCCCGGTAATGCCTGCTGAAGTAAATCGCATAAAAAGCGCGCTTATTCGAGCGCGCTTTTTTTATTCAAACTACGCTTACAGGTTGTCATTAACAACATAAAAAGTATTTGCAAAGCATGATTCGTTTCGATGATTAATCGCACATCATGCAAACATCAATTAGCTAGTCGTAAGGCAGCAATAATTTCCGAATCGCGCCCTAAAAAATTCACGAAGACAAACGTTTGCCCTGGCGAAAACCCTTAGTCAAGGGCTTCAGATCGAGCGCCGTTATAGCGCAAGTAGGCCGGACCGTTTCAAATCGGTCCTTTTTGCATGACCTTAAATGCACTGGCGTTTTAAAACGTCGACAAAAATCACTGAGAGAAAGCTTGCGATTTGCATGCAGCTGGCAAATTGCGCGCCATGACCACGAGGGAAATAACGATGGAACATTCGACGCCCGAGCGTCAGCTCGAACTCATCGAGCTGAGCGCGGTCACCGCTGCGCTCAACCGCGTGCAGGCCGTGATCGAATTCGATCTGCAAGGCATCATCCTGCACGCCAACGAGAACTTTCTCGCCACCGTTGGCTATACGCTCGATGAAGTGCGCGGCAAGCATCATCGAATGTTCTGCGAGCCCGAGTACGCGCGTAGCGAACCGTATCGACTCTTCTGGGAACGGCTGGGCCGCGGCGAATTCGATCGCGGCGAATATCGGCGTCTTGGCCGCGACGGCCGCGAAATCTGGATCAATGCGTCGTATAACCCGGTGTTCGGTGAAGACGGCCGTCCCTATAAGGTCATCAAATTCGCCACTGACATTACGGCGATCAAGCAGCAGCACGCAGAATACGAAGGCCGTCAGCGCGCCATCGACAAGGCACAGGCCGTGATCGAATTCGATACGCAAGGCATCGTGCTGCAGGCGAACCAGAATTTTCTCGACACGCTCGGTTATCGGCTCGAGGAAATTCAGGGCAAGCATCACCGTATGTTCTGCGAAGAACCGTATGCGTGCAGCGCGGAATATATCGAATTCTGGGCCAAGCTCAATCGCGGTGAATTCGACGCGGGGCGTTACAAGCGCATCGGCAAAGGCGGCCGCGTGGTGTGGATTCAGGCCACGTACAACCCGATCTTCGACGTCAATGGCCGTCTCTACAAGGTCATCAAATTCGCCAATGACGTCAGCGCACAAGTCGAACTCGAAGAGAGCGTGAAGCGTCGCGCCGAAAGCGATCAGCGCAAGGTGGAAACGCTGCTCAAGGTGGTGCGCAACGCAGCGGCGGGCGACCTCACGGGCAAGGTGGAGGTGAACGGCGACGACCCCATCGACCAGCTCGCGGCCGGCATCAAGAGCATGATGAGCGATCTCTCGGGCGTGATCGGCAAGGTGGTGGAATCGGCGGGCACGTTCAAGGATTCGTCGCAGGACATCGCGGCGCGCGCGGACACCGTCGCGGGTGGCGCGCAACTGCTCGGCGCGACGGTCGAAGAAATGAACGCGTCGATCGAGGAACTGACCGCATCGATCAACTCGATCGCCGACAACTCGCGCGGCGCGGACCAGCTCGCCAAGGACACGCAGCAGGAAGCCGAGCGCGGCGCGAAGGCGGTGGGCCGCTCGATCGAATCGATGGAACTCATCAACCGCTCGTCGGAGGATATCGGCGAGATCATCAAGGTGATCGGCGAAATCGCGAGCCAGACCAATCTGCTCGCCTTCAATGCGGCGATCGAGGCCGCGCGCGCGGGCGAGCACGGGCTGGGCTTCTCGGTGGTCGCCGACGAAGTGCGCAAGCTCGCGGAGCGTTCGTCGCAAGCCACCAAGGAAATCTCCAAGCTCATCAACGAGTCGGTCAAGCGCGTCGCGCAAGGCAGCGAAATCTCGAAGCAGGCGGGCGAGGCGTTCGAGCGCATTCTTTCGGGCGTGAGCCGCACGACGCAGGCCATTTCCGAAATCTCCTGCGGTGCGGACGAGCAATTGATCGCCGCACGCGAAGTGGCCGCCGCGATCCAGCAGGTCGCGGAAGAGACCGAGAAGTCGGCGGGCGCGTGCGACACTATCGCGCGTGCGGCGGCATCGCTCAAGGGCGGCGCCGAAGGACTCGACACGACGGTCGCACGCTTCGTCGTCTGACGATCAGGAGAGAGCAGTGGACATCGATAAGGATGCCGAAGCATCGGTGCAGCGCGCGTTGTTCGAGCAGGTGAAGCGGCACACCGGCATCGCCATGAGCGAGCGCAAATGGACCATGCTCAAGGGCCGTTTGCGCCGCCGCGTGATGGCGCTGGGATTGCCCGATTATCGCGACTATCTTCAGGTGCTCGACACCAGCGTGGAGGAAGTGCGCGACTTCATCGATCTCGTGACGACGAACGAAACCTCGTTCTTTCGCACGCCGCGTATCTGGGAGTATCTGTCCGAGGCGTTCCTGCCGTACTGGCATTCGCAGGAGACGGGCGCGCCGTTGCGCGTGTGGTCGGCGGCGGCGTCGAGCGGCGAGGAAGCGTGGTCGACGGCCATGCTCTGCGAGGAGTTTCGCGCGCGTCAGCCGTCGTTTCGCTATGCGATCGTCGGCACCGATATTTCGGATGGCATTCTCGCCACCGCGCGCGCGGGCCGTTATCAGGGGCGCAGTCTCGAAGGCTTGCGCCTGCATCATCCCGCGCTCGCGCAGAAGTATCTGCGCAGCGACGGTGAATGTGCGAGCGTGACCGACGCGCTGCGCGCGAACGTGACGTTCCGGCAGCACAATCTCTATGGATTGCCGCGCGATCTCGGTCTGTTCGATCTGGTCCTGCTGCGCAACGTGCTGATCTATTTCGATCAGGACGGTCAGCAGGCGGTGCTCGCCAATGTGCGCCGCGCGATGCGGCCCGACGCCGTGCTGATCGTCGGCGAGTCGGAATCGTTGAGCCGCATGGCGACCGATTTCACCTTCGAGCAGCCGCTCATTTATCGCAACGGAAGACACAACGAGGAACGCGACCATGAGCACGCGTGACGTGCAGGTGCGGATGTGCGAGATCGCGGTAGGCAGTGCCGACGACGCGAAAATCCTTCGCGCGACGCTGGGCTCGTGCGTGGGCATCGGCCTGCTGTGGCGCGCTCGCGGGACTTACGGGCTGGCGCATTGCCTGCTGCCGCAACCAGTGGGTAGTGCGCGTGCGCCAGGCGTCGCGCAAACGGGTAATGGCGCGAAATACGTGGTCGAGGCGCTGCCCGCACTGATCTCGATGATGGGCGCCGACGCGGCGCCGGACGGTGAAATCGAAGCGGTGCTCGCGGGCGGCGCGAACATGATGCATCACCGCACGACGATCCACGAGCCGATTGGCGACCTGAACGTGCGCATGGCGCAGCAACTGCTGGCCGGCGCGCGCGTGCGCGTGGTGCACGTCGACGTGGGCGGCGAGTGCGGACGTCAACTCACCATCGATTGCGGACAGCATCACTACGCCGTGCGCCATTTCGCACGACCGTCGTGAGCGCGATGTGCGCTTGATCAATTCGTTCGGATAACGAATCAAGGAGCTTCGCGATGAATCATCGTGCGCTGGCCGCGGGCGGCAAGCTGGAGCTGTATGGATCGTTTCACCTCGCGGGCACGGAGCTCGCGTTGCCGGTGTCGGCGCTTCAGGAAGTGGTCAATCATCCCGAGATGCTCACGCCGGTGCCGCTTGCGCCGTCGTATCTGCTCGGTCTGTTCAATCTGCGCGGCACGCTGATTCCCGTGGTGGATTTGCGCCAGTTGCTCAATCTGCGCGACGAAGGCGTCGCGGGGGCGCGCAAGATTGCGATTGTCGAGGCGGCGGCGGGGCGTGTCGGCCTGCAATTCGACGCGACGGGCGAGATCCTGCGCGTGCCGAAGGATCAGGTCATCGAGATCGGGATGGCCGAGGGCAGCGCGCCGTCGGCGATCGGCTCGGTGCTCAAGCTCGACGGCGGCGAGCGCATTTTGCAGGTGCTGTCCGCCGATGCGCTGCTGCGTCTGCGCGACGTTCCGCATCTGGCCGAACCGGCCGCGCGCGCGACGGAGCGGCGGGCGCAGCAGGGGCAACGACGCCAGAACGTTTCGTTCAAGGTAGGCGGCACCGCGCTTGCGCTGCCGATGGGCGCGATCCAGGAAATCATTCGTGTGCCGGCGCTCCAGCATTCGCCGCTCGCCGACGACGTCTGCATCGGCATGCTCAATCTGCGCGGCGCGACCGTGCCCGTGCTCGATTTCGGCAACTTCCTCGGCTTCGCGCGCGCGCCGGGAGGCACGACGTCGGCCGACGAACGGCGCATCGTCGTGCTGCATCGCGACGATCTGTATTTCGGCTTGCTCGTCGACGAAGTGGCGAGCATCGTCGCTTATCGCGAGGACGAACTGCTGCCGATGCCGAGCTACGGCGCAGCGCATCGCTCGCTGTTCTCGGGCTATCTCGCGGCGGAGGGCGTCGCGGATGCCAGCGGCGTGTTGCTCGTGAACGCCGATGCGCTCTACGCGCATGCGCGCGTCGCGTCGCTCGCGGCGGGCCATCGCGATCTCTACCGCAAGGTGACGGAAGCGGCCGGCGTCGCGCAGAAACGCGGCACGGGCACGCGTCAGACGCTCGTGACGTTCCGTATCGGCCAGTTGCTCGGCGTGCGCATTACGGAGCTGCGCGAGGTGATCGACTATCGACACGACACGGTCAAGACGCCGGGCCTGCCCGCGTTCGTGCGCGGCGTGCTGAATCTGCGCGGCGTGCTGGTGACGGTGATCGACGTGCGCGCGATGTATGCGATGCCGCCGTACGAGGACCTGACGCGCGCGAAGATCCTGATCGTCGAGCATCACGGCGAGAAGTATGGGCTGCTCGTCGATTCCGTCGAGGACATCATCACGCTCAAGAGCTGCGCGCAACTCGCGATGCCGGCCATGATCACGCGCGCAGCGGGCGCGAACGTGCGCAGCGATATGCGCGAGGCGGTCGAACTACCGGGGCAGGGCACGCTGATGCTGCTCGATCCCGCTTCGCTGTGCGAGCGCGTGGCGCAAGAAGCTGCAATGGTGTGAGTTCAGGCCTCGAGCGCGAGCGTGGCGAAGGTGGCGAGCCAGTGCTCGCCCATGTAGTCGCCCGCGACGTGCTCGAGCGCGGCGTCCAGATGCGTTTGTGCCGCTTCCTGCAGCGCTTGCGCGCGCGGATCGTTCGCAGGCAAGGCGCGCGCGAGCGTGCGCTGGCACCACGCGCGGCTCAGGTTCAGGCCGTCGAGATGCGCGATCTTGCCGTCGGTGCGGTCGCTGACCGTGGCGGGAATGAACAGCGTGGCCGGTTCGCGTCGCGCCAGCGCGGGCAGAAATCGCGTGAACCACGCTGCGAATGCATCGGCGGGCAACACGCGGCTCATCAGCACGGCTTCCATCAATGACGGCGATAGAAACTCGTCGCCCGACGGCTCCCATGCCTGGCAATCCGAATCATTTTCATGCCATCGTATGGCGGTCTCTTCGATCAACTTCGCCAGTGCGTTTCGCTGCGTTTGCCGTGCGAAGTCGTGCGCCAGCGTGAGCGCAAACGCTGTGTTGAAATGCGTGCCCACGCGCAGCGGATAAGTCGATTTCGGCAGAAATTCTTCGAAGCGCTCGACGAACGCTTCCGTGAGCGGCGCAAGCGTGCGCGACCAGCGCGCGGCCTCCGGCGTCGTCATCGCATGGAGTTGTCCTGCGAGCGCGAGCAGCCACGCCCAGCCATACGGACGCTCGAATCCGCGGTTATGCGGCAGGTCGAGATAGGCGCGCTCGCCCGCCATGTTGTCGTCGGTGAAATGCGCGTCGATCACGGCGACGATGCGCGGCGCTTCCGGCAGATCGGGAAAGCGCGCGAGCAGGCGCGCGACGAGCCAGTAGCCGTGCACGCAGGAATGCCAGTCGTAGCTGCCGTAAAACACCGGATGCAGCGCGCGCGGCGTCTGCACGTCCTGCGGACCCGCGAGTGCATGCGTGAGCTTGTTCGGATATTCGCGCGTGAGGTGAGCGAGCGCGAGCGAGGCGAAGTGCGAGGCGTGTGCAGCGCAAAGCGTGGCGTTCATGGCAGCCGTGGACGATATCGCGAGAGCGTCAGCTTAGCGCGATTCGCCGCGTTCATCGTGGCGCGCGTTCGCGTTCGAGCCGCCGCATCGCTTCGCCGACGTCCTGACTGAATTGCGCGAGCGCCGCCAGTTCGATGTTGGGCGGTTGCAGCGCGCTCCACAGCACGCTGGCGAGTTGCGTGGCGGTGGCCTCGATATCGGTGCGCCGATTGGCGAGCGTCGCGTCCCAGAGCACGTGTTCCATCGGCCCGAACACCAGCGAGCGCAGCAGGCGCAAGGGCATGTCGCTGCGAATCTGGCCGCTTTCCTGACCGCGCGCGAGCACGCGCATGAGCGGCGCGGTATAGCGGCGCTGCATTTCCACGAGCGCCTCGCTCAGATCGTGATGACGCGTACGCCCTTCGGACAGCACGAGTTCGCAAATGCCGGTGCCGCTTTCGAGCATCAGTTGCAGATGCATGCGCACGATGAACGCGAACTGCTGATGTACGGTGCCGTCGCGGGGCAGTCCGGCTTCGATGGCTTCGATCGATTCGTCGTACCAGTCGCCGATCACGCGCGCGCACAGTTCGCGCTTGCCGCGGAAATAGCTGAACACCGTCGCTTCCGATATGCCCAGGCGTTGCGCGATCTCGGCCGTGGTGGCGCGCGCGTAGCCTTTCTCGGAGAACACCGCGCGCCCGGCTTCGAGGATCTCCTTGACGCGCTGCTGGGACTTGCGTCCAGCCGGTTGGCGGCGGGAGGCGGGCAGGACGGGATGGGCGGTTTCAGACATTCTGAGTAAGCTTCACTTCTATGCGGATTTGCAGCCGATTATGCACGAATCCTTTGGCGATTCAATGGGTTTTTATATGGCTAAGGTGCTCAAGTTAAGAAATCTGAGTGATACTCAAAATCACCTATTGACGTTAACGTAAATGTGGCGTGAAATGGGTGACGAAGAGGACAGCATGCGCCCTGCGCGGCCAGGCCCGCGCCCGCACTCAGGAGACAGACAGATGAGCAACGTACCCGGTTTGCAGTTCCCGCTCGGCGAAGAAGTCGAAATGCTGCGCGACAGCATCGCCAACTTCGCGGCGAAGGAGATCGCCCCGCGCGCGGGCGAGATCGATCGCACCGATCAGTTCCCGATGGACCTGTGGCGCAAGTTCGGCGACCTGGGCGTGCTCGGCATGACGGTCGCGGAGGAGTACGGCGGCGCGAACATGGGCTACACCGCGCACATGGTGGCGATGGAAGAGATTTCGCGCGCGTCGGCGTCGGTCGGTCTGTCGTATGGCGCGCATTCGAATCTGTGCGTGAACCAGATCCACCGCAACGGCACCGAAGCGCAAAAGCGCAAATATCTGCCGAAGCTCGTTTCCGGCGAACACGTAGGCGCGCTCGCAATGAGCGAGCCAAACGCGGGTTCGGACGTGGTCAGCATGAAGCTGCGCGCCGACAAGCGCGGTGATCGATACGTCCTCAACGGTACGAAAATGTGGATCACCAACGGGCCGGATTGCGACACGCTCGTGGTCTACGCGAAGACCGATCCGCAGGCGGGCGCGAAGGGCATCACGGCGTTCATCGTCGAAAAAGGCATGAAGGGTTTTTCGGTTGCGCAGAAGCTCGACAAGCTCGGCATGCGCGGCTCGCACACGGGCGAACTCGTGTTTCAGGACGTGGAAGTGCCGGAAGAAAACGTGCTCGGCCAGCTCAACGGCGGCGTGAAGGTGCTGATGAGCGGGCTCGATTACGAGCGCGCCGTACTTGCGGGCGGACCCACCGGCATCATGGCCGCCGTGATGGATTCGGTCGTGCCGTACATTCACGAGCGCAAGCAGTTCGGTCAGGCCATCGGCGAATTCCAGCTCATTCAGGGCAAGGTCGCCGACCTCTACACGACGTATCAGGCGTGCCGCGCGTATCTCTACGCCGTGGGCCGCCAACTCGACACGATCGGCAAGGAACACGTGCGCCAGGTGCGCAAGGATTGCGCGGGCGTGATCCTCTATACCGCCGAAAAGGCCACGTGGATGGCGGGCGAAGCCATTCAGATTCTCGGCGGCAACGGCTATATCAACGAGTATCCGGTCGGACGTCTCTGGCGCGACGCGAAGCTCTACGAAATCGGCGCGGGCACGAGCGAGATTCGCCGCATGTTGATCGGCCGCGAGCTGTTCGCGGAAACCATGTAATCCTAACTATTGACAAGACAGGTAAGGACAGGACGCCGCGATGCCGATCATCGAATCGAAGCTCAATCCACGCTCGGACGAATTCAAGGCCAACGCCGCGGCGCTCGATGCGCTGGTCGCCGATCTGCGCGAAAAGATCCAGAAGCTCTCGCTGGGCGGCGGCGCGGCGGCGCGCGACAAACACGTGTCGCGCGGCAAACTGCTGCCGCGCGAGCGCATCGCGCAACTGCTCGATCCGGGCACGCCGTTTCTCGAACTCTCGCAACTCGCCGCCTACGGCATGTATAACGACGACGCGCCGGGCGCGGGCGTCATCACGGGCATTGGCCGCATCGCGGGCCAGGAGTGCGTGATCGTCTGCAACGACGCAACGGTGAAGGGCGGCACGTACTATCCGGTCACGGTCAAGAAGCACGTGCGCGCGCAGGAAATCGCGCAGGAAAACCGCTTGCCGTGCGTCTATCTCGTCGATTCCGGCGGCGCGAATCTGCCGAATCAGGACGAGGTGTTTCCCGATCGCGATCACTTCGGCCGCATCTTCTACAACCAGGCGAATCTGTCCGCGCAGGGCATTCCGCAGATTGCTGTGGTGATGGGCTCGTGCACGGCAGGCGGCGCGTATGTGCCGGCCATGAGCGACGAGTCGATCATCGTGAAGAATCAAGGCACGATTTTTCTCGGCGGCCCGCCGCTCGTGAAGGCCGCGACGGGCGAGGAAGTGAGTGCGGAAGATCTCGGCGGCGGCGACGTGCATACGCGCCTGTCCGGCGTGGTCGATCATCTCGCGCAGAACGACGCGCATGCGCTCGCCATCGCGCGCTCGATCGTCGGCAATCTGAATCGCGTGAAGACGCCTTCGCTCGCGCTGAAGGAGCCGCTGCCGCCGCGTTACGACGCACAGAGCGTGTACGGCGTGATTCCCGTCGATACGCGCAAGCCCTTCGACGTGCGTGAAGTGATCGCGCGCATCGTCGACGACTCGGCTTTCGACGAATTCAAGGCGCGTTACGGCACCACGCTCGTCACGGGCTTCGCGCATATCTGGGGGCATCCGGTCGGCATCGTCGCGAACAACGGCATTCTGTTTTCGGAGTCGGCGCTCAAGGGCACGCACTTCATCGAGCTGTGCTGCCAGCGCAAGATTCCGCTCGTGTTCCTGCAGAACATCACGGGCTTCATGGTGGGACGAAAGTACGAGAACGAAGGCATCGCGCGCAACGGCGCGAAGATGGTGACGGCGGTGGCCACGGCGAAGGTGCCGAAGTTCACGGTGATCATCGGCGGCTCGTTTGGCGCGGGTAATTACGGCATGTGCGGGCGCGCGTATTCGCCGCGTTTCCTGTGGATGTGGCCCAACGCGCGCATTTCGGTGATGGGCGGCGAGCAGGCGGCGTCGGTGCTGGCGACGGTGCGTCGTGACGGTATCGAAGCGAAAGGCGGTGCGTGGAGCGCGGAGGAAGAAGAGGCGTTCAAGCAGCCGATTCGCGATCAGTACGAACGCCAGGGGCATCCGTATTACGCGAGCGCGCGTCTGTGGGACGACGGCGTGATCGATCCCGCGCAAACGCGCGACGTGCTCGGACTCGGGCTTTCCGCCGCGATGAATGCGCCCATCGAAGAGACGCGCTTCGGCGTGTTCCGTATGTGAGCGGCGCCACGGAGACGAAGCTATGACGATGCAATACGAAACACTGCTGGTCGAGATCGCGAACCACGTCGCGACCGTCACGCTGAATCGGCCCGACGTACGCAACGCGTTCAACGAAACCATGATCGCCGAAGTGAGCGCCGCATTCACGGCGCTCGGCGCGCGCGACGACGTGCGTGCGATCGTGCTCGCGGGCAACGGCAAGGCCTTCTGCGCGGGCGCGGACCTGAACTGGATGCGCAAGATGGCGGGCTATTCCGATGCGGAAAATCGCGCCGATGCGATGGGTCTCGCGCAGATGCTCGCGGCCGTGTATCGCTGCCCGAAGCCGGTCATCGCGCGCGTGCAGGGCGACGCCTACGCGGGCGGTATGGGCCTCGTCTGCACGGCCGATATCGTGGTGGCGGCGGACACGGTCAACTTCTGCCTGTCCGAAGCGCGGCTCGGTCTGATGCCCGCGACCATCGCGCCATATGTGATTCGCGCGCTGGGCGAGCAGGCATCGCGCCGCTACTTCGTCACGGCCGAGGCCTTCGATTGTGCGACCGCGCTGCGCCTCGGGCTCGTGAGCGAAGCGGTGAGCGCCGCCGATCTCGACGCCACCGTGCAACGCATCGCGCAGACGCTCTGCGCCAACAGCCCGAACGCGGTGCGCGAGTGCAAGCAGCTCGTGCAGGACGTCGCGAGCGAGCCGATCGACGACGCGCTGATTGCCGACACGGCCGAGCGCATCGCCCGCATCCGCGCGAGCGACGAGGGCCGCGACGGCGTGTCGTCGTTCCTCGAAAAGCGCACGCCGCGCTGGCGCGCCTGATCGCCTTGCAAGCCCAGATATCGCGAGACCATTCATGTTCAACAAGATCCTGATCGCCAACCGGGGCGAGATTGCCTGCCGCGTCGCGGCCACCTGCCGCCGTCTCGGCGTGAAGAGCGTGGCCGTCTATTCGGATGCGGACGCGAACGCGAAGCACGTGGCCGCCTGCGACGAAGCCGTGCATATCGGCGAGGCGAGCGCGGCGCAAAGCTATCTGCGTATCGAGCGCATCATTGCGGCCGCGAAAGCGACCGGCGCGCAGGCGATTCATCCGGGATACGGTTTTCTTTCGGAGAACGAAGACTTTGGCCGCGCCTGCGAGGAAGCGGGCATCGTTTTCATCGGACCGCCGGTGGCCGCGATTGCCGCGATGGGCTCGAAAGCCGCGGCGAAAGCGCTGATGCATGCGGCGGCGGTGCCGCTCGTGCCCGGTTATCACGGCGACGATCAGGACGCCGCGCTGCTCCAGCGCGAAGCCGACGCGATGGGGTATCCCGTGCTGCTCAAGGCGAGCGCGGGCGGCGGCGGCAAGGGCATGCGCGTGGTCGAGCGCAGCGAGGACTTCGCGGCGGCGCTGGCGTCATGCAAGCGCGAGGCCGCGAGCAGTTTCGGCAACGATCGCGTGCTGATCGAAAAGTATTTGCAGCGTCCGCGTCATGTGGAGGTGCAGGTGTTCGCCGACTCGCACGGCGGCGCGGTGTATCTGTTCGACCGCGATTGCTCGGTGCAGCGCCGCCACCAGAAGGTGCTTGAAGAAGCGCCCGCACCGGGTCTCGCCGACGACGTGCGCCGCGCGATGGGCGAAGCGGCCGTGGCCGCCGCACGCGCGGTCGATTACGTGGGCGCGGGCACCGTCGAATTCATCATGACGGGCGCGAACTTCTACTTCATGGAGATGAACACGCGCTTGCAGGTCGAGCATCCGGTGACGGAAATGATCACGGGTCTCGATCTCGTCGAATGGCAGTTGCGCGTTGCGGCGGGCGAGCCGCTGCCGCTCGCGCAGTCGCAACTCGCGGTGACGGGCCACGCGCTCGAAGCGCGTATTTACGCGGAGAATCCGGCGCGCGGTTTTCTGCCGTCCACGGGCACGCTCAAGCATCTGCGCATGCCCGCAGGCGTGGAATTCCGGCTCGGCGATGCGGGCCGGCGCGCGAGCGTGCGCATCGACAGCGGCGTGCGCGAGGGCGACACCATCACGCCGTTCTACGATCCGATGATCGCGAAGCTTATCGTGCATGGCGCCACGCGCGCCGACGCGCTCGCCCGCATGCAGCGCGCGCTCGAAGAATGCGAGGTGGTGGGGCCGAGCACGAACGTCGAGTTTCTGCATCGGCTCGTCACGTGCGAACCGTTCACGAACGCCGACCTCGACACGGGGCTGATCGAGCGTCATCACGACGCGTTGTTTGCGCCGCTCGACAGACCGCTGCGCGAAGCGCTCGCGCTGGCGAGCGCGGCGCTGATCGGGCGTGAGGGCGGCGGCGTGAACACGGCGTCGCCGTGGCAGACGCTTGCGCATTGGCGGCTCAACAGCGGCTTCACGCAGACCTTCAAGTGGCGCGACATCGAACGCGATGCGCCGATCGAAGTCGCGTTCGCACACGACGGCGGCGTGCAGACGCTGGCCTGCGCCGCAAGCGACGAGCGCTTCACGTGGTGGCGCGGCGCGAGTGCGAATGAATACGGCGTGACGATCGGCGATACGCGCGTGACGGGTCGCGTGTTTATCGACGGCGACATGTTTCATGTGTTCTGTCTGGGCGCGGCGCTGTCGTTCGAATGGCAGAACCTGCTCGCGCATGCGGCGGATGCCGAGCACGGCGAAGGGTGTCTCACCGCGCCGATGCCGGGCAAGGTCATCGCCGTGCTGGTCGAGCCGGGCGCGGTGGTCGAGAAGGGCGCGCCGCTCATCGTCATGGAGGCGATGAAGATGGAGCACACCATCGGCGCACCCGCTGCGGGCAAGGTGACCGAGGTGCTCTACGGCGTCGGCGATCAGGTCGCCGACGGCGCGCAACTGCTGATGCTCGAAACCGAATGACGCAAGGCCTGGTTTGACGCGTGAGAGCGTGTGACCCTGGGGCGTTTCGCGAAAGCGGAACGCCTTCTTTTTTGCCTTGTTTCAGGCAGCATTCGTCGGCACCGGCGGCGCGAATCGCAGCGCCACCGCAATGCGATTCCAGGCGTTGATGTTCGCGATGGCCGAAGTCAGAAACGCCATCTGCATGCCGGGGAACTGCTGCGCCACTTCCGCGTAGAGCGCGTCGCTCACGCCTTCGTGCAGATGCGAAACCAGCGCTTCCGTATAGGCGAGCGCCGCGCGCTCGCGCGCCGTGTAATGCTCGGGCGCTTCATGCCAGGCCGCGAGCAGATCGAGCTTCGTGCGCGTGAGCGGCTCGCCGGGCAGCGCGCGCGCGATGTTGAGGTGATACTGAATGCAGAACGCGCAGCCGTTGATTTGCGAGGCGCGAATCTTCAGCAATTCGGTGAGCGGCTTTTCGAGGCCGGAGGCGTCGACGGCCTTGCTCATCGTCACGAGCCCGGCCACCACGGACTGGGCTTCGTGGGCGAACGTTTCATAGCTGATGCGGGTGGACGTGCTGGACATGACTGGACCTCGCGCAGGTTGGCGGTTAATATCAGAGCACGAACATCATATTCGAACTCTGACATCATGCGCAAGACGACGAAGCAACCGGTAAAAATCGGGACCGAAGGCGAGGCATCCGGCAAACCCGAGATTCCCGCGCCCGGCGAAGGCAAACGCGGCGAGGCCGGCTATCTGGGCTATCTGCTGCGTCAGGCCGGCGCGGCGCACCGTTTGCGCATGGAGCGCGCGCTGGCCGATCTCGGCATCACGCCGCCGCAATTCGTGGTGTTGACGATGCTCGTGGCTTATCCGGGCATTTCCGGCGCGGATCTCGCGCGCCTCGCGGCGCTCACGCCGCAGACCGTGAGTGTGATCGTCGGCAATCTGGAGCGCGATGGCGCGATCGAGCGGCGTCCGCATCCGGTGCACGGGCGCATTCAGCAGATCGGCGTGACCGATGCGGGACTCGCGTTGCTCAAGCAGTGCCGCGCGCGCGTGAAGAAGCTCGAAACGCAGATGATCGAGGGCTTCTCAGCGGACGAGGAGCAGGTGATTCGCCGCTGGCTCGCGAGCCTCGCGCGCGAGGGCGAGGCTGGCTGATTATGTGCTGAATATGTGCTGATTACAGGCGTTATCTTGAACTTTTTTGCAGCCGTTACTGCGGACGCGCGATGGCGCACGCGTGATCGAGGAGACCTTCGGCGCTGCCCGAGCCGCCGTCCACATCGAGTCCGCTGTTGACGATGAGCCAGCCGTCGCGCGCCGTATCCGCACCCGCGCCCGTCACGAGAATCGTCTGCGCGCTCATGCTCTGCTTCGCGTCGAGATCGCGCTCGACCACGCGGAACGGATTGCTGCGATCGGCGAGACTCGTCACGCGCGTGATGCGATAGCGCTTGCCGTCGAGCGTCGCCCAGCGCCACGCGCCGGGTGCGTCGTGGCGATAAGGCGCGAGCGCGTCGGCGATATCGGCGCGCATGCAATCGACGTGGATGTGCAGCTGATTCTGCGAGCGCCGTTCCGAGGCGTTGATTTCGAGGCCGAGCTGCGTCGGCGCGAGCGTCGTCTTCAGCTTCGCGTTGACGTAGCGCGTCGCGTCCCAGGCGCCCACCCAGTATTCCGGCGAGCCGCCGTAGAGAATCTCCGGGCTCTCGATGCCCGAGACGCGGTCGGTCGGAATCAGCAGATATTGCGCGCGGCCGTTGATGTCCTTGAGCACGGCGTAGCGCTTCTGGAAGTCGACCGTCGTGCACGGCCCCGGCTCGCCCTTGTCGCGTGCGTTGGGCACGCATTGTTCGCCGACCACTTTCCAGAGTCCGTTCGGGTCGAAAGTGGACAGCCGCACGCAGCCCGTGACGGCGAACGCGGCGATCAGCGCAATGGAGAACGCGGCGGACAGCGCCGCGATGCGCGAGCGGCGAAGAAAAGCGAGAGCGGGAACGTGAGGCATCGGCGCGGAAGGGCGTGGTGGATCGATTCGAGTTCGATCGTGGACGGGCCGCGCGACTGGCTGCGTCGATTTTGCTTCGCTGCGCGCGGGCTGGCCTTGCTGCGGGGAGTGTAGCGGAAGCGTGTGTCGGGCGTGTGTGCGGATGCGGGTGTCGATTTAATCGCGCTCGCGAAACAGCCCATAAAAACACGGCATAAAACACAGCGGCCCGCCGAATCACTCCGGCGGGCCGCTATTTCATCGACATTCACCGTGCTTGTGCACCGCTCACTTACGCGGCGGATGAAACGTCACAGTCTGTTCCGCAGGCGCGTCGGACGGCCCGCAGGTGCCACAGGTGCCGCAGCCGTCGCCGCAATCGCCCGTTGCGCCTTTCGGCTGGATCCAGCGTCCCACGCGTTGCGCGAAGGCGCCGCGTTGCGGACGCAGCAGCGGCGCGGCCGCGCCCGCCTGCACGCGTGAAGCGGTTTTCGGCGCGAGCTTGCGCAGCGCCTGCCAGAGGCTCGCTGCAACGAGCAGGGCGATCACGGCGTATTGGATCAGCAGATTCGCGCTCACAGGAAATACCTCGCAACTTGATACGTGACGAACGACGCGGCGTACGCGACCACGAACATGTAGCCGAACGACACCACCACGGCGCGCCACGAACGCGTCTCGCGGCGGATCACGGCGAGCGTCGACATGCATTGCGGCGCGAAGGCGAACCACACCATCAGCGACAGCGCGCTCGCCACCGAGAAGTTCTGCGCGAGCGTGTGGCCGAGCGCGGCGACGTCGCTGTCGCCGCCCGCCACGGCATAGACCGTCGCGAGCGCGGCCACGGCGGTTTCGCGCGCGGCGAACGCGGGAATCAGCGCGAGGCTCATCTGCCAGTTGAAACCGAGCGGCGCGAACGGCCATTGCAGCGCGCGGCCGAGATAGCCCGCGATCGTGTAGTCGATGGCGGGACCGGTCGCGCCCGCGGGCGGCGAGGGGAACGTGGAGACGAACCACATGATCACGGTCAGCGCGAGAATGATGCCGGTCAGGCGCTTCAGGAAGATCGTGCAGCGTTCCCACAGGCCGATCGCCACGTCGCGCGCGCGCGGAATGCGATACGACGGCAGTTCCATCAGCAGCGCGTGTTCGGTGCGGTCGCGGCGCAGATGCTTCATCACCCAGCCCACCGCCATCGCGCCCACGATGCCCGCCACGTAGAGCGCGAACAGCACGAGCCCCTGCAGGTTGAACAGGCCGAACACCATGCGGTGCGGAATGAACGCGCTGATCAGCAGCGCGTAGACGGGCAGACGCGCGGAACAGGTCATGAGCGGCGCGACGAGAATGGTCGCGAGCCGGTCGCGCGGATCGGAGATGCTGCGCGTGCCCATCACGCCCGGAATCGCGCACGCGAAACTCGAGAGCAGCGGAATGAACGAGCGCCCCGTGAGACCGACCGACACCATCATGCGGTCGAGCAGGAAGGCTGCGCGCGGCAGATAACCCGACTCCTCCAGCACGAGGATGAAGAAGAACAGCACGAGAATTTCGGGCAGAAAGCCGAGCACGGTGCCGAGGCCGGTGAGCAGACCGTCGGTGAGCAGACTGCGCAGCGGGCCGTCGGGCAGCCACGCGCCCGCGATGCCGCCGAGCCAGTCGAAGCCGTTGCCGATCGAATCGGTCAGCGGCTTGCCGAGCCCATAGACCGCCTGGAACACGAGGAACATCACCACCGCGAGAATCAGCGGGCCGAACAGCGGATGCAGCGCGACGCTGTCGATGGCGTCGTCGCGTGCGTCGGTGGCGCGCGGCATCGTCACGGCGTCGGCGAGAATGCGGCGCACGGCGGCGTGCAGATCGGCGTCCTGCGCGATGTCGGCGGTCGCCGCTTGCGACGGCGCGGCGTCGTCCGCGTTCACGCGTTCGAGCAAATCGACGAGCGATTGCGCGCCGTTGCGCTGCACGGCCACCGTTTCGACCACCGGCATGCCGAGCGCCTGCGAGAGCTTCGCCGCGTCCACGACGATGCCGCGTCGCTTCGCGGCATCCATCATGTTGAGCGCCAGCACGACCGGGCGGCCCATGCGCTTCACTTCGAGCACGAAACGCAGATGCAGACGCAGATTGGTGGCGTCGGCCACGCAGACGACCAGTTGCGGAATCGCCTCGCCCGGATAGCGGCCCATCAGCACGTCGTGCGTGACGCGCTCGTCGGGGCTCGCGGAGTCGAAGCTGTACGCGCCGGGCAGGTCGAGCAGTTGCACCTTGCGGCCCGACGGCGTGACGAAGCGGCCTTCCTTGCGCTCGACCGTCACGCCCGCGTAGTTCGCGACTTTCTGGCGCGCGCCGGTGAGCAGATTGAACAGCGCGGTCTTGCCGCAATTCGGGTTGCCGACGAGCGCAATGCGCAGCGGCGTGGCGTTCGTCGTGCTCATGCAGCGGCTCCGGCTTGGGTGTCGGTGGCGTCGATCGCTTCGATCTGGATGGTCACGCGTTCGGCTTCGGCGCGGCGCAGCGCGAAACGCGTCGAGCCGATCTGCACGAGCAGCGGGTCGGCGCTCCAGGGCGCGCGTGCGACCACGCGCACGGGCTCGCCAGGAACGAAGCCCAGGTCGCGCAGACGTTGGGCGATGGGGTCCGGCGCGGAGGCGTCTTCTACGCGCGCGACAAAGGCGCTTGCGCCTTTTGAAAGGTCGGTCAGACGCATGGGGAAGCTTTCTGTATTGAAATGAGAACTGTTCTCATTGTAGCGGTGATGCGCCTTGCGTGCGGCAGTGCGCGTCAGATTGCGGCGTTGCAATGTGAGCGGGAGACGCTGTGCAGGGGTTTAGCCGAGGTCTGGCCGATCTGGTGCGCCAATTTGTCGCACCAATAGTCGGCGCAGGCCGCGCCGACGCCTCTTACGACTGACGGCGCGCAGCCGAAAAGGCGTAAGCGTAGCGGAAGTTGAGCGAAAGAAAACCGGACCGTCGTGCTCAGATGGCGGGCGCGGGCAGGCTGCCCAGAATCCGCTCGAAGGCGAGACCGATGGCAAGCAGGCGGCGGTCGCTGCCTGCCGGTCCGTCGAGTTCGAGTCCGACCGGCAGCGGCCCGTTATCGCCTTCGACGAGACCCGACGGCAGCGCGAGCCCCGGAATGCCCGCGTTGCTCGCGGGATCGGTGTTGCGCAGATAGGCCTCCATCTCGTCGATGGGCGGCCCGCCGTCGATCGACACGCGCGACGAGCCGTTCACTTCGTCGAGCGGCACGGCGGCGAGGCGCGTGGTCGGGAACAGCAGCGCGTCGAGTCCGTTCGCGGAAAAGGTCTGCGCGTAGAGCTGCTGCAGGCGCGGACGCCACACGGTCATCGCGGTCTGATAGTCGCTGCCGCGCGCGTCGGCGAGGATCGCGTCGTAGGCCTCGCGGACGTCGGGGCTGGCGATGCGCGCCGCCACATCGGCCACGCTGCGCGCCGGCGCGTGATTGGCCGCGAGCCACGCCTGCAGATCGTCGATGGGTTCGTGCAGCGCGATCGCGAGGCTCACGCGGTCGTTGAGCGCGAAGATGTCGCCCATGTCGATCGGCACGAGCGTCACGCCCGCCGCCGCGAGTTTCGCGAGCGCCGCGCGCGAGACTGCTTCGGTGGCCGCTTCGAGGCCTTCCCAGAACGGTGCGGGCAGGCCGATGCGCAGATTCGCGACGGCCGCTTCCGCGAGCGGGCCGAGTCCGGTGATCACGCCGTCGAGCAGCGCGACGTCGGCGACCGTGCGCGCCATCGGGCCCACGGTGTCGCGCGTATGGCTGATCGGCACGACGGCTTGCGGATCGTGATAACGGCGCTGCGTGCCGCCGTCGCCCACGCTCGGACGCAGCCCGACGATGCCGCAGAGTGCGGCCGGAATGCGCGTGGAACCGCCGGTATCGGTGCCGAGTCCCGCGGGCACGATGCGCGCCGCGATGGCGGCGGACGTGCCGCCCGACGAGCCGCCGGGAATTCGTTCGGGATCCCAGGGGTTGCGCACCGGGCCCGCGTGCGGCGCGAGATTCGTGCTGGTGATGCCGAACGCCAGTTCGTGCATGTTGGCCTTGCCGAGCACGATGGCGCCCGCATCGACGAGACGCTGCACCGACGGCGCGTGGCGCGCGGGCACGAACCCTTCGAGCGCGGGCGTGCCCGCCGAGGTTTGCAGTCCGCGCGTGTTGATGTTGTCCTTCACGACAATAGGCAGGCCCGCGAGCGGCAGATGCGCGCGTTCCGTGGCGCCGAGCGTGTCGATGCGCTGCGCCGCCGCGAGCGCGCCTTCCACGTCGAGCGTGGTCAGCGCGTTGAGATTTTGGAGCGCCTGTGCGCGCGCGATCAGCGTGGCGACGTAATCGGCGGCTTTGAGCCGGCCCGCGCGGATCGCGTCGACGGCTTGCGTCGCGGTCAATTCGAGCTGCTGGTCGACAGTCCAGGTCATGCAGTCTCCTCCTTGTGCGGCGCGGTGGGCGCGCGCAATCATGCGCAATCGCGCAAAACCGTGCGCGCCGGTGCCGGCGTCTTCGGCTAGCGCTTCATGAAGCGCAGCGCGAGCCGCGCGAGCGCGGGCACGAGCGTCGGACGCAACAGGCGCGGATCGTAGCCGCTCATGCGGTCGGTGTCTTCCTTCAGGCACAGCTCGATCATCTCGCGCGGCTTGAGCGCGTCGCCGAGCACCTCGCGGTTCGCGGGCAGGAAGTTCGAGTCGTGCGCTACGCCGTCGGCGTCGATGCCGCGCGCGATCGCCACGCGGTCCCATATCAGTTTGATCCAGATTGCGCCGACGCGCAGCGAGTGCCACGGGCGGCGCCACCACGGCATGGTCTTGCGATACCACGCGACCCAGTTGACGAAAAACAGGATGTGGCGCGCTTCTTCCTGGATCACCGGCTCGAAGGTCTCGACCAGTTCCGCCGGAAAGAAGCCCGAACGCTGCGCCGAGCGGAACAGGCCGAACGCGAAGAAGCTGTCGATGCACTCGCTGTAGCCCGTGAACATCCACGCCCATTCGGCGTCTTTCGGCGGCGCGTAATGCGGTTCGGGCGCGAGTTCGATGCCGTAGGCCTGCACCAGATGCGAGAGCACGACCTTGTGGCGCGCTTCCTCGTCGCCGTCCATTTCGATGGCTTCGCGCAGCAGCGGTTCGGTCACGGTCGCGGCGTAGGTTTTCACGCGGATCGACGCGCGGCCTTCGGTCTGCACGGCGATGTCCCAGATCGGCAGCGACGTCAGGCGGCGCAGCGCATCGGCTTCGAGCTTCGGCCAGTCGAGCACGGCGGGACGGTACGGATCATGGGTGTCGAGCAACATCCGGCAGAACATCTTGCGATGTTCGTCCGATCCGATTTTGATGGGCCCTGGCGTGTCGTGAGTCCAGTGACGCAGCGCGGCGTCCTGGTCGGTGAGGCGAGCGTCGCCTACCTCTGGATGCGTCAGGGTTTCGGACATGGATACAGTAAAAATGACAGTGATATGACTCCTATTCTGTCACATTCGTAAGAAATCCTGCCTTGACGCGCGCAGGGCGAAGGCGCCTGGCGATGACCGCGGAGGGCCGCTTCATTCGTGCTTCAATCAAGCTTCATTCGGGCCGGATCACGCGCAACGGCGTTGCTCGTCGATCCACATGCGCGCCCATCGGCACGCGTAGGCGAGCGCGTGGCGCTCCTCGAAAAAGTAATCGAGCGCGTCGAACGAGCGGTGCGCGTGCGGGCGCGTGCTCGGCAGCGTGCCGATCGTCAGATTGGCGGCGTACAGGCCGTTCGGAAGCCGCTGCGCACTGGGCGCGACTTCGTAGCCTTTGTAGCGAAGGGTTGCGTGCATGGCCACTGAATCCTGTCGATGCTTGCGTAAACAGGCCCAAGCGTAGTGACACCCCTGCGCGGGCGGAACCAATCATTCGTCGCAAGCAAATCACGTCCGGCCTGCAACGATCAGCAGCGGGAACTGCATGAGGATTCGCGCAGGGCGGGTTCGCGTATGCGGCTTCAATGTGCGGTCGCCACAATGCGCCGTCTGTGGGATGACCGACGCAATGCGCGTGCATACGTGCGCTGGCGCGCACAGCGCGCGGCGAGTCCGGCGGGGGAGATTGGAGCGGGGAGCGTCCGCGCGCGGCACGGACGCTTCAGACAGACAGCGGAGCGTGGTCAGACGCTCAGCCGATCAGCCGTTCAGACGGCGACGCTCAGGCGGTCTTCGTTGCGTGCGGGCTGGGCCGACGAACTCGATCCACCGGCGGCGGCGAGCGCCGCACCGGTCTGCGACGCCGTGTGGCGCGAATTGAACGCGAGCGCGAATTGCGCGGCCTGCTGGCCGACCGTCGAGAGCTGATCGACGACCTTCGGATCCGAGCATTCGTGCGCGCTTTCGAAGCGCGTTTCGAGCGTGTTGATGCCCGCGCCGAACGGCGTCGGCCAGCCGCGCAGCGCGTGCACGATCGAGCGCAGCGAGGTCAGCACGGAGCCGGCGGCCTGCCAGCCGTAGGCGGTCACGATGCAGCCGACCGCGCGGCCATCGAGATACGGACGCGCGTCGCCGCGCAGTTCTTCGAGCGTATCGAGCGCGTTCTTCACGAGGCCGGACACGCCGCCGTGATAGCCGGGCGTCGCGATGATCACGGCGTCGGCGGCGCGCACGGCTTCGATCAGCTGGAGCTGGGCGTCGGTGCGCGTCGGGCTTTCGGGCGCGTAGTGCGGCAGGCTGTGCAGGAAGGTGCCGTCGAACAGCTGAGTGCGTGCGCCGGCGGCTTCCGCGCCGCGCAGCGCGAAGGCCAGCGCGCGCTCGGTCGACGACGCGGCGCGCGTCGTGCCGCCAATGCCGACCACGAGCGGACGGTGTCTGGAATCGGAAGTGCTCAAGGGGTGCTCCTCGAAATGGCGATGGGCGGGCGTGCGAAGCATGACGGCGCGCGGCAACGCGGGTCATTCGCCGGGTGCCTGATGCCCGATGCTGGGGCGGCTTAAATCAGGCCGGAACAGTCATCTTAGTGAGCGCGCCGCGCGGCGCGAAACGACTTTTTGTTCTAACCATATGCCGTTGCGGCGGGTTCGCACCTGCGGTACGCGCGCGATATCCATATGCGAAAGCATTGGTTGGGGCGCGAGCGGGTCATCGGTACGATGAAACCGTCTCCTCCATGAGCAACTCCTTGACATGGGATTCGGCCCCGCACCGCAAGGTGGCGGGGCCGCTTTTTTTGCGTCCGGGAGTTGAGAAGGCGCGCAGACGATGTCGCCGGCGCGCTTGACTTCGAGTGGCTTCGTGTGACTTTACTGCGGCGCGCGCGAAGCGGCGGACGGCGTCGCGGCCTGCATCGACGGACGCGCGACCTGCACCGTAGGCAACGCCATCAGCGGACTTTGCGCGCGACGCGCGGACACCGCGTAGCCGACTTGCAGCACATTGCCGTCGGGACCGATCTGGGGCGGAATCGCGGGCAGCGTGCCCGGTTCCGGCTTCGTGAGCATGGGCGTGGAGCCCGGCAGCACCGGCACGGTGGGCGCGGAAGCGCGCAGCGCCGGTTCGGCGACCTTGCGGGTGCCGAGGCGGTCGTTATTGGCGAGCTTGTGCTTCGCGCCGTGATGCCCGTGCCCTTTCTTGTCGGTCGTCGCGGGATGCGCGCCGGGCGTGCGGGCCTCGGGCGGATTCCAGATCTCGATGTAGTGTTCCCCAGCGAGCGCGGTGGATGCGAGGGCGCACAGCAAGCTCCCCGTCAAGATGAATCGCACGTCGTGATCTCCGTTTTGATGAACTGCCCCGCCGACCGCACCGGCCCGCAAAGCGCGGGCTGGCGGGCACGCCCGAAGGCGGCGGTGCCCGGTACGGCAACCGGGCGGCACGGATGGCCGGCTGCACGCACTGTACATTCGTACAGCGGTGAATGCAAACGTTTGAGGGAAAAGCGCGCCTCGCTGTTGCGCGGATACGCCGTGCGCGCGGGCTCGGCGGCGCACGGTTTTTTTTTCGCGATTTTTTGTGCGTTTGCGCCGCCGGGTCAGGCTGGTAGATCAGGCCGCGTCGAGCGCGCCCGGCCCGTGGATGCCGAGCCAGCGCCCATAACTGCGCGGCGAGAACGCGAGCGTGAGCACGATCATCGCGGTGATGGAGACGGCGAGCATGATCCACGCGGCCGTGAAGCTGCCGGTCAGGTCGCGCACGCGCCCGGCCACGAGCGGCGCGAGTGCGGCGATCACGAAGCCGAGCCCCTGCACGAACGCGACGAGGCGGGCCGCGATGCGGTGATCGCCCGAATGATCGAGCGCGGTGACGAGCGTGACCGAGAACGTGCCGCCGAGGCCCGCGCCCGCCGCCGCGACCCACAGCAGCGGCGCGGCCTCGGGCCAGGCCGCGAGACCGACCACGCC
>NZ_JAAGPN010000113.1:0-26357 GCF_017104805.1 Paraburkholderia sp. Ac-20347
GGCCATGGCCGCCACGCCGCCCGCGAACGCGCCCGCTTCGACCCAGAGACGATGCACGATGGCGCCGCCCAGCACGATCGCGAGCGCCGCACCGAAGGCCGCGCCGCTGAGCACGCCGAGCATGCCGGGCGAGACGAGCGGATTACGGAACACGGCCTGGCAGGTCGCGCCCGAGACGCACAGCGCCGCGCCGATCAACGCCGCTGCCACGAGACGCGGCAACCGCGCCTCCATGACGACCGCGTGCAGCAGCGCGCCGTGCTCGGGCCACGCGTGCAGATGCAGCGCGGCGAGCACTGTCAACGCCACTTGCCCCGGTGCGAGCGGATAGCGTCCCGCGCACAGACCGATCAAGCCGGTCAGCGGCACGCACAGCGCCGCCACGCTCAACGCGAATGCGGGACGCGCGCCGAATCGCGCCGCGAATCCGGTCAACACGCGAGAAATACAGCGTGACCCAATTCGAGCGGATTGATAAAGCGGACTTAAAGCGAATTGAAAGAATTGACGCGTCTTCGATATCGGCATTGCAGCGGGCGATATGGCGCACATGCGCCACGATGCTTATTTGAAACGACAAGTCTCTCTTGCCGAAAATCGAGATATCTTATCGGATATATCGAATGACGACAGGTGAAACCTGCGACAAATTAGCACGCCAATAATCAAAGACGCTCAATTACGCACCGTTATTGGGCGCAAACCGATCGGGTGATCGCCGGAAATTCCGATGCACCAGGATGGCCAAGCACATAACCGCAGCGCGATGCCGATACTGAGGATCGGTCCGAAGGCGCATTCGGATAGGAATTCTTTTCGTCGGCGGCGGTGGTGCCGGTCAGCCATGCGCGATAAAGCTGCGCCTTGACCTGAATGGGCTCGACGCCGTGGCGTCCGGCGGTGTTGGCGGCGGCCAGCGCGGAGACGGCGGGCAGGGCGGTGGCGAGCGAGATCAGGCCAAGCAGAAGCGTGCGTTTCATGACGGGTTTCCTGTGGATCGATTAAGAGAACGGCCCGGAAAACCGGACACGAATACGAGCGCAAAAGCGGTTCAGATCCGGATCAAATCCCGGTCGATATGGCGATCAAATCGGGTCATATTCCGGATCGAAATCCGCGATTGCCGGTCTCGTGATTCGTTATTGTCCGCCTCGGTCACGACGGCTTCATTGCCTGCGAATTAAACTTTATTTATTGTGTCGTTCGGCGCAAATCGGGGAATTTGCGCCGATTATCGAAGATTAAATATTTTTTCATGTTCGGGCGAGTCCGGTTTGCGATACTGGGCAGCTACGCGGGGAAATACGATGAAAATGAGTCTCTGGCGCAGTACGACATTTCGGCTGCTGATGATCTATGCGCTGGTGTTCTCGGCTTCGATGTCCGCGCTGGTCTATCTGAATTACTGGCAGTCGGCCAGCTATACCGCGCGCGAAGCCGACTACAACATCAACTGGCAGTTCGCCTACTTCTCGGCGCTGCCGCCGCAACAGGTCGAGGCCCAACTCGCCGCGCACATTCGCAGCCAGTTGCAGCGTCCCGTGAACTTCTATGGCCTGTTCTCGCCCGACCGGCGCTGGCTGGCCGGCGACATCGGCGTGTTTCCGTCGCGGCTCGCCTCGAACGGCGTGGGCGTCTGGGGTCCGCTCACGCTGATCGGTCCCGTATCGGGCCGGCCGCAATATCTGCGCACGCGCGCGACGCGTCTGCCCGACGGCAATCTGCTGGTGGTGTCGCGCGACGTGGGCGAAATGGCGCGGCTGCGCGAGACCATGCTCGGCGGCCTCGCGGGCAGCGCCGCGATGGTCATGCTCGGCGGGCTTGGCGTGGGCGTGCTGGTGTCGGCGGCGCAATTGCGGCGCGTGAAGGCGGTGCGCAGCGTCGCCCAGCGTATTGCCGACGGCGACCTCGACGCGCGTTTGCCCGCTGGCGGGCGCGACGAAATCAGCTGGCTTTCGCAGATCGTCAATCACATGCTCGACGAAGTCTCGCGTCTCATGCACGAAGTGAAGGGCGCGTGCGACGGCATCGCGCACGACCTGCGCACGCCGCTCGTGCACGTGCGCACGCATCTCGCGCGCGTGCCGCTCGACACGCTCGACGGCGAGCACGCCACGCTGATCGAAAAGGCCTCGCATGGCGTGAGCGACGTGCTCAAACGCTTCTCGGCGATGCTGCGGATTTCGGAGATCGAAGCCATGCGGCGGCGCGCGGGATTCGGCGATGTCGCGCTCGAAACCCTGTGCCACGAACTGGCGGATCTCTATCAGCCGCTCGCCGCCGACAAGGCCGTCGAGCTGTCGCTGCAACTGACGCGCGTGAGCACGGTGCGCGCCGATTACGCGCTGATGTTCGAGGCACTTGCCAATCTGCTCGACAACGCCATCAAGTTCACGCCGCCGGGCGGCCGCGTGGAATTGCGCCTCGCGATGGGCGCGCAAGGGCCGAGCGTGCACGTGAGCGACAACGGCCCCGGCATTCCCGACGCCGAGCGCCTCGCTGTTTTTCAGCGCTTTTATCGCAGCGAACGCACGCGCGAGACGCCGGGCTCGGGGCTCGGATTGTCGCTCGTGCAGGCCGTGATGCGCATGCACGGCTTCGGCCTCGGGCTGGAAGACGCGCGGCCGGGTCTGCGCGTGACGCTCGATTGCTGGGCGTATGCGGGTGTCGCCACGCTGGCGACGGCGGCGCGTTCACGCGATCAGGAAACAATCTGAACGCGGATCCGAACGCAGATATGAACACAGCGCCGCCGCGCGTGGCCACGCTTACTGCGGAATCACGAACAGCAGCGCCGCGAACACCGCGTACAGCGCGCCCACATACGTGAGCTGGCGGCTCTTGACCTGCGGCGCGCGAAACGACCATTGCAGGAACAGGATCGCGAGCATCGTCATCGTCGCCGCGAGAATCGACGGCGCGCCGAGATGCCACGGCGTGAAGAACAGGCCGAACGCCGTCGGAATGGTCGCCTGAATCATCATCGCGCCGCTGATGTTGGCGAGCGCGAGACGCTCCTTGCCCTGGCGCACCCAGATGATCGCGTTCATGATTTCCGGCAGTTCGGTCGCAATCGGGCTGAACAGCAGCGCCGTCAATTGCGGGCTCAAACCCAGCCACGGACCCACCGCGCTGATCTGCTGCACGAACAGGTGCGAGGCGAAGAAGATCACGGCGAGCGCGCCGATCACCTGCAGCGCGATCCAGAACATCGACGGATTGGCGTCGCGCGGGCGCAGCTTGAGCGGTTCGAGTTCGATGGCTTCTTCCTCGCCGCCGCCTTCGTCGCTCAGTTCCTTCCAGCAATAGAACGCGTAGGCCGCGAGAAACGCAATGCCGAGCAGCGGCTTGAACTGGAACACCACGAGACCAACGCCGATCTTCGCGACGAAGATCGCGAGGAACCAGAGCTGGTCGCGGCGCAGGCGGCGCGTGTCGGCGTCGACGGCGGCGGCGCGCGCGCGACCCACGCGTTTGACCGTCGCGAGCAGCGCGAAGCCGACCACCGCGTAGGCGACCGTGCTCAGCGCGAGCGGGCCGCCAATGGCCGCGCCCACGCCGATTTCCTTATGCGCGGCATCGGTGCCGAACGCCACGGCCACGAGCGTGACCACGCTCTCGGGCAACGCCGTGCCGAATGCGGCGAGGATCGTGCCGGTGGCGGTCTGCGTGATGTTGAGCTTCTGGCCCAGCCATTCGACGCCGTTGACGAAAGTTTCGCAGGATAGATAGATGATGCCGGCAGCGGCAATGAGCAGGGCGAACGTCCAGATCATGACGTGCGCTCCGAGGCTGCCGTGCTGCGGGTCGTGCGGAGATTCTTGCAGGGATCCGTGCAGAGAGTCGGGGACATTATTGTTTTGACATTCCACGGGCCGGACGTTTGGGACCAATGACGCGATCCTCCCGCCCAGCCCGGGTGCGGAGGAAGACGTCATAGGTCTCGTCAGGCCGAAGAACGGCTGCCGGCGCCATGGCATTGGGTGCCAATTATGTTGACGGCGGCGCTTCGCGCATCGCGCGCAAAGCAGACTACTCCCCTAAGACCCGCGCATTATAACCGAGGTTGATGGCGTTGCCGAGTCGGCGGCGGGCGGTGACGCGTCGGCGGCTGGTCGGCGCAGAAATGAAAAACGCGCCGGGCGTCGTGTGACGCCCGGCGCGTGGACAGCAACGGAAACCCGTCAGCCGCGATCAGAAGTGGTGGCGGATACCGACCATCGCCATCGCCTGCTTGTTGGTGGTCGCGTCGTTGCCGAAGTCGCCGAACGAAGCGTTCGCGTTGACGAGCGCGCCCGTATCCGCGTCGATCGTGCGGCCCGACGCCTTCTGGTAGCCCGCGAGCGCGTAGATGTCGGTGCGCTTCGAGAGGAAGTAGTCGCCGCCGAGGCTGAACTGGTTGTAGCTGGCGTTCACGCCGTTGCCGCTACCCTTCGTGTAGTTGTAGCCGAAGCCGAGCACGGCCACCGGCGTGACCTGGTAGTTCACGAACAGTTGTCCCGTGTTGAACTTCGTGTCGCTGTTCGCGCCGGCCGCGCTCTGGTAGTTCGCGTAGTCGACGTTGCTGTACGCGAGACCGAAGGTCATCGGGCCGTAGCTGTAGTCGCCCACTGCGCGGATGATCTGCAGCGAGTTCGCCGAGACGAAGCCGCCCGTGATCGCCGACGAGTCGACGTTGACGTCGGTGTTCGGGTTCAGGCCGTCGAAGGTCGCAGCCGTGCCGCTGTTGCTGTTGGCCTTGAAGTAGCCCGCGCCGAAGCCGAACGGGCCGTGGTTGTACGCGGCCGCGACGGCCCACGTCTGACCCGCGCCCATGCTGCCCGCCTGGCCGCCGAACGCGTACATCGCACTGACCTGCAGGCCGGCGTAGTTCGGGCTCGTGTACTTGATCGAGTTGCTGGTGCGGTAGCTGTTGTCGTAGTTGTCCATGTCGCCCGGCGTGGCGAACGCGGAGCCGAACGTGACGTCGTCGGTCATCGGCTGCAGCAGGTCGATCAGCGGATCGTACTGACGACCCAGCGAGACCGTGCCGCCTTGCGTCGAATTCAGGCCGACCATCGCGGTACGGCCGAACAGACGGCCGCCCTGGCCCGACTTGCCGTTATCGATATTGAAGCCGCTCTCGATCTTGAAGATCGCGGAGAGGCCGCTGCCCAGGTCTTCCGTGCCCTTCAAGCCCCACAGGTTCGGCGACATGTTGCCCGACATCATCTGGAACGTGTTGCCCGAACCGTTGCTGCCCTTCTGATTGCCGAAGAACGCGACGGACGTGTCGAGCGCACCGTAGAGCGTGACGCTGCTTTGCGCGTGCGCGACGCCGGCGATCGAAGCCAGCGTGGCGGCGAGGGCGAGAGCGGTTTTTTTCATTGATTGGTCTTCATTAAAAGGTTGCGTGAGAGAGCGTGTGCTTCATGTATTTGAAAGACGGCCTGGCAGGCATCCAGCCGAATTCAGGGGCGATTATGCGTAAGGTGTCCGTTTGACGAATTTGAAAAACGGAAAGACTGAGTTTCAGAAAACGCATCTGCGTGCAGGTGCCGTGTGGACGGCGCCGCAAAGCGTTAAATCGCGCAGGTGTTGTTTTTTTGCGGCTGTTTGCGGGGCGTTCACGCACGAATCGCCCGCCTTTTCAGGCCTCGTTTGCAGCATGCCGATCGGTGCATACGCACAGATCGGCGCGCATTCGCTCGCGTTTTGACCACATCCGCATTCGGCGATAAGCGGCTTTGCGATGAAAGCCTGACGCAAGCGCAGTGCTAGCGCAGTTTCATCAAGGCGCTATCGAAATGCATCGTCGTGTCTAAACATTTCTTCATTTTCCTGCGGATATTCGCGAAGGTTCGCACCTCTATCCTTGCGCCATGAATCGCGTTGCAACAGCGCAATGCAAAGGAACCGGCGCGAGTCGCGCACGGCACAGATCCATGTCGACGGCGAGAAGCCGCAGAGGAGTACGAGATGAAAAAGAGCTGGAGTTGCGCGGCTGCCGCGCTGATGTTGTCGATGTCGGCGCTCGCGCATGCACAGGCGAGTGCGCCTGGCACGGCGAACGCGCCCGTGCAGCAGACGGCGGCGAGCGCGAATGCGTCCTGGAACGCGGATGGCACGGCGCACATCACGCGCGCGCAGGTTCGTCACGAACTCGTGCAGGCGCAGCAGGACGGCGAACTGAAAACGCTCAACAGCACGATTTACGCGCATCACTGACATGAAACGTTGAGGCGTACTTCATGCAGCGTCACGACAGACCAGGCCGCGCGTCGTGACGGCACTCCGCAGGCGCGGCCGCTAATTCGAGTTTCGAACCCATGAAATCACGCATTGTCACTTATGTTGTGCGCGCGGCGCTGTGCGTCGCGGCCGCCGCCGCCATGTCGGGCTGCGCCAGCCTGCATCCGCAGCCGAACGGTCCCGGCGATTGCGTCGGTCCGCCGGATTACTGCGTGCCGTTCTTCGGCTCGTAAAGCGAGGCGGTAAAACGCCGGCTGTCGCTCACGCAGACAGCTTCGTCGCCGACGCGGCGCGCGGGGGGAAACGCCCGCGCGCCGCGCGCATTCTGGGTGCGAGTTCGATGCTCGCGACGCCGGTTTATCTTCATACCAATACGCTGTTTCGCTGCTTCGTCCCCCGCCTTTCCGTCCCTTTCATCTTCGCTTCAGTTCCGCTTTTGCAGGCCGTTAACACAGGCGATTGCGGGCGGGTCTATCGGTGTTATGCCTGGCACGCGCTCGCGCCAAGACCACCCATCCCTGAAATTCGATAAACGTCGCCCCACAAAGGCGCCTGGAGCTCTCGCCGTGTTTGCCCGACTCTCTATTTCGGTTCGCCTGCGCATCGCGGTCGGCGTGCTGGCCGCGCTGATCGTGGCGGCCGGTGTCGCCGGCCTGATCGGCATGTCGCATTCCAACGCGGCGCTCGGCTATGCCTATTCCAATCAGCTTGCCGCCGCCATCGACATCGGCAAGTCCAATCTCAACCTGACCATCGCGCGCACCACGCTCGACCGCATCCTGCTGCATCCCGATTCGCCCGACGTGCCGCAACTGCTCGACAAGGCGCAGACCTATCTCGACACCTCGCACAAGGCGTGGGAGAGCTATCGCGCGCTGCCGCACGACGCCGACGAACAGGCGCTCGCCGAGCAGGTCCAGGGCGCGCTCGGCGCGATGCTCGAACAAGGCATCCAGCCGCTGATGGCCGCGGTCAAGCAGGGCGACCGCGCCGCGCAGGACGACATCGCGATGAAGCGCATTCCGCCGTTGTCGGTGGCGCTCACGAAGGCGTCGACGGCGCTCGAGCAATGGCAGAAGTCGCACGGCCAGCAGACCTTCGACGGCGCGCAGGACTTCTACGCCGCGTTGCGCGCGGGCAGCATCGCGCTGATCGCGCTCGGTCTGGGCGTGGCGCTGATCTGCGCGGTCGGTCTGCATCGCGCGATTGCCGCGCCGCTCGCGAACCTGCTGGGCGCGCTGCAGCGCATCGCGGCGGGCGACCTGACGGTGCGTCTCGACGCGCGCTCGCACGACGAAATGGGCCGCCTCGTCGCGGGCCTGCAGACGATGCAGGAAGAACTGGCGCGCACGGTGCGCAAGGTCTCGCACAGTTCGGAGTCGATCGCGTCGGCGACGCGCCAGATCGCGGCCGGCAACGACGATCTCTCGCAGCGCACCGAAGAACAGGCCGCGTCGATCCAGCAGACGGCGGCCAGCATGGAGCAACTGACCGCCACGGTGAAGCAGAACAGCGAGCACGCGCGCACGGCGCAGTCGCTCGCGGGCAGCGCGCAGGAAGTGGTGGAACGCGGCGCGCTGGTGGTCGGCGACGCGGTGCAGACGATGGATCGCATCGACCGCAGCTCGCAGAAGATCGCCGAGATCACGGGCATCATCGAAGGCATCGCGTTCCAGACCAATATTCTGGCGCTCAACGCGGCCGTCGAAGCGGCGCGCGCGGGCGAGGAAGGACGCGGTTTCGCGGTGGTCGCGGGCGAGGTGCGTTCGCTCGCGCAGCGTTCGGCGGCGGCCGCGAAGGACATCAAGACGCTGATCGGCGAATCGGTGGAGCACGTCGCGACGGGCGCGCAGTACGTGCGTTCGGCGGGCACGACGATGAGCGAGATCGGCGAATCGATTGGCCGCGTGACGACCATCATGACCGAGATCGCGAATGCTTCGGAGGAACAGCGCGACGGCATCGAGCAGGTCAATCTCGCCGTCTCGCAGATGGATCAGGTCTCGCAGCAGAACGCGGCGCTCGTCGAGGAAGCGGCGGCGGCGGCGATGTCGCTGACCGAGCAGACCGATGCGTTGCGCGACGCGGTGGGCGTGTTCAAGGTTGCTTGAAGACGCGTTCGTGCTTCATTCGGGTTGCATTCGCGAAGGCGGGGTGAACGCCGCCTTCGCGACCGGTCTGCCGTGAGCGACCTAAGCGTGGCGGTGTTTCAAAACCACGCGTCCTGCATATCCAGCGTAGTCCGATCAAGCGAAGCCAGCAGATCGAACTGCGCGCCGGTCTTCGGCAACTCCCACGCGAAGAAATACTGCGCCGCCGCGAGCTTGCCGCGATAAAAATCGGCATCGTCGCCCTGTGCGTGCTGGAGCGCCGCGCGCGCCGCGAGCGCCTGTTCGAGCCACACCCACGCCACCACCACATGCCCGAACGCTTCGAGATACACCGAAGCGTTCGCGAGCGTCACGTTCGCATCGCCCGCGGCCCACAACTGCTGCGTCACCGTGAAGAGGCGCTTCATGGCTGCGTCGAGCGCACGCGCATGCGCGGCGTCCTGCGCGTCGCCGCTCGAATGCGCGCGATCGAGCGTGGCCTGCACGCGCTGCGCGAACAGCTTGAGCGCCGCGCCGTCCTTGATCACCACCTTGCGGCCCAGCAGATCGAGGCCCTGAATGCCGTGCGTGCCTTCGTGAATCGGATTGAGCCGGTTGTCGCGATAGAACTGCTCGACGTTGTACTCGCGCGTGTAACCGTAGCCGCCATGCACCTGGATCGCGAGATCGTTGGCGGCGAGACACCATTGCGACGGCCAGCTTTTCGCAATCGGCGTGAGCAGATCGAGCAGTAGCGTGAGCGGCTCGCGGGCGGCGTCGTCGGCGGCGCCGCCCGCTTCGTCGACGAGCTTCGCGCACCACAGATTCAGCGCGAGCGCGCCCTCCACGTAGCTCTTTTGCGCGAGCAGCATGCGGCGCACGTCGGCGTGCTCGACGAGCTTCACCTGCGGCGACGCCGGGTCCTTGCCCGCCGCGCCGATGCCGCGCCCCTGCGGACGATTGCGCGCGTAATCGAGCGCGTGCAGATAGCCGGTGTAGCCGAGCATGGTCGCGCCGAGACCGACGCCGATGCGCGCCTCGTTCATCATATGGAACATATAGGCGAGGCCCTTGTGCGGCTCGCCCACGAGATAGCCGATCGCACCCGCGCGGCCGCCCGGCGCGTACTTCGTGCCTTCGCCGAAATTGAGCAGGCAGTTCGTGGTGCCGCGATAGCCCATCTTGTGATTGAGGCCCGCGAGCACGACGTCGTTGTGTTCGCCGCGCGAGCCGTCTTCGTTGACGAGATATTTCGGCACGATAAAGAGCGAGATGCCCTTCACGCCGGGAATCAGCTTGCCGTCCGCGCCGGGAATCTTCGCCAGCACGAGATGGACGATGTTCTTCGAGAGTTCGTGCTCGCCGCCCGAAATCCACATCTTGTTGCCGCGCAGCCGATACTGCGCGCCGAGCGCCGATTCGCCCTCGAAGTCGGCGCGCGTGGCCACGTCGGACAGCGACGATCCGGCCTGTGGCTCCGACAGACACATCGTGCCGAAATAGCGGCCTTCGAGTTCGGGCTTCACGAAGGTGTCGATCTGCTTCTCGCTGCCGTGCGCGAGCAGCAGATTCGCGTTGCCGATGGTGAGGAACGGATACGCGCTCGAACCGACGTTGGCCGCCTTGAACCAGGCGAAGCCGGCTTTCTCGACCACCAGCGGCAACTGCATGCCGCCGTACGCGTAATCCTGGCCCGCCGCCATCAGGCCCGCGTCGCAGAACGCCTTCAGCGCCGTCTTCACTTCGGGGATGATCGTGACGGTCTCGCCGTCGAAATGCGGTTCGTGTTGATCGTTCTTCTTGTTGTGCGGCGCGAACAGGTCGGTGGCGATCTTCTCGCAGGTGTCGAGCGCGGCGTCGAAGGTCTCGCGCGAGTGATCCGCATAGCGCGCGATGCGCGTGAGCCGCTCGACGTCGAGCCATTCGTAGAGCAGGAAGTTCAGGTCACGGCGGGAGAAAATCAGCGACATGGCGGGCGGGCTCTCGGTTGGGAAGGCGTCTAGATTACCTAAAATAGAACGATCGTACTATTGGTAATTTCTCCAGCTTTGCCGCGCGTGTGGCGTGCTTCCGTGCGGGGGGAGAATCCGGCATCATCGGCGCTCATCCTTCCGAAATGCGAGATGTCGATGGATCGACTCGACGCCATGTCCGTGCTCGTCGCCGTGGTCGAGGCGGGCAGTCTCTCGGCGGCGGCGCGCCGGCTCGGCATGCCGCTCGCCACGGTCAGCCGCAAGGTCAACGAACTGGAAGCGCATCTGCGCACGCGCCTGCTCACGCGCACCACGCGCCAGCTCGCGCTGACCGAGGCGGGCGCGTCCTATGTGGCCGCGTGCCGGCGCATTCTCGAAGACGTCGGCGAGGCCGAGCGCGCCGCGACCGGCGAGTACGCGTCGCCCCGAGGCGAACTCGCGCTGAGCGCGCCCGTGGTGTTCGGGCGGCTTCATGTGCTGCCGGTCGTCACCGAATTTCTCGCGCAGTATCCGGAGATCGACGTGCGGCTTTCGCTGGCGGACCGCGTGGTCAATCTGATGGAGGAGCGCGTGGACGCGGCGGTGCGCATCGGCGCAATGCCGGACAGCGCGCTGGTCGCCGTGGGCGTGGGCGCGATCCGACGCGTGGTGTGCGCGAGTCCGGTGTATCTGGCGATGCATGGCGTGCCGCGGCATCCGCGTGATCTGAGTGCGCATCAGTGCGTGACTTTCGAAGGCGTCGAGGGTCGCACCTGGATCTTTCGCAGCGGTAAGGATTTTTCCAGGGATGCAGCGAAAAACGCGCTCGTGCAGCCGGTCGCCTCGCGGCTCGCCGTGAATACGGCCGAAGCCGCCATCGACGCCGCGCTGATGAACGTAGGCGTCACGCGCGTGCTGTCTTATCAGGTGGCGCAGGCGGTGCGCGAGGGGCGGCTCGATTTGCTGCTCGAAGCGTACGAGCCCGCGCCCTGGCCGGTGAGCCTCGTGCACGGCGGGCAGACGCCGCTGCCGCTCAAACTGCGTGCATTTCTCGACTTCGCGACGCCGCGTTTGCGCGCGCGGATCGAAGCGGCGCGCATCGGCGTCGCCCCGAACTGAACTCAACGGCGCATCGAACGCACCAGGCATTGCCGATGCGCGTCAGTCATTTGTCAGCGACGCTTCAAGCGCAAGGTCGGCAAACGTTTGCAAATGCTTGTGAGAAAAGGGGTTTTATAAAGTTTTCACGCGATTGTGCCGTAGACTTGCGCGCGGGACGCGCGCGTCGTTTCGCGCTCCTCTGTTTTTCGAAGGTCCGATTCGCCCGCTCCGATATTTCTCGTTCGTTTGCGCGGCAAGGCGGCCCGGCGCCCAGGCAGGAAGGCGCCGTCCGCCCGGTCCATGAGAGACCGCCGCGCATGGCCTGAAGCCATGCTATTGTCCTGCCGCTTCATGCAAAACGCATGGCGCGCAAAAATTCAGGCTCAAAGGAGGCCGACCTGTGATGAATGTGCTGGGCTGCATCGTCTACAAGCACAATCTGTGGCTCGTGATCGTGGCGGTGCTGATCTGCGGCGGCGGCTCGTGGGTCACTGCGAGGCTCGTGCGGCGCGTGTTCGCGACGCGCGGCCTGCAGCGCGCGGGTTGGCAGTTCCTTGCGTCCGTGACGGCGGCCGTCGCCATCTGGTGCACGCATTTCGTGGCGATGCTCGGCTTCGAGCCGGGCGTGCCCGTGAGCTTCGACCCCGTCCTCACCATCGTTTCCCTGCTGATCGCGCTGGGCGGCAGCTTCGCGGCCTTCGCCGTGGCGGGCAGCGGCTTCACGCGCGCGGCGCCGGCCATCGGCGGCGCGCTGGTCGGGCTCGCCATTTCGCTGATGCACTACACGGGCATGATGGCGTACCGCGTGCAGGGCATCGTGTCGTGGAATCACACCTATCTGGTCGCGTCGATCGTGCTGTCGGTCGTGTTCGGCGCGCTCGCGCTCGATCGCGCGTCGCGCGGCGTGAATGTGCGGGCCGACGTCGGTGCGGCCAAGACTGCGGATAAAGGCGCGAAGGACGGCGCGAAAGACACGGGCTCGGTGGCCAGCGTCACGCTGCTGCTCGTGCTCGCCATCGCCACGCTGCATTTCACCGGCATGTGCGCCTTCACGGTCACGCCGTTGAAGATCGCGGGCGAGTTCTCGAACCCGGCTGCACTGCAGGCGCTGGCGCTCTCGGTGGCGGGCATGGCGTTCATCATCGCGGGCGCGGGTCTCGTGAGCTATCTGCTCGACGACACCGTGCGCGCCGAATCGGTCGAGCATCTGCGCACGATGGCGCTGAGCGACATGCTCACCGGCCTGCCGAATCGCGCGAGCTTCAACGACCGGCTCGACGTGGAAATCGCGCGCGCCGCCGCCGAGCACGGCAAGCTCGCGCTGGTCGGCATCGACCTGAACCGCTTCAAGGAGATCAACGACCTGCGCGGCCATCACGCGGGCGACGAAGTGCTGCGCATTCTCGCGCGTCGCTTCACGAGTCTCGTGCGCGAAGGCGAATTCGTCGCGCGCGTGGGCGGCGACGAGTTCGTGGCGCTGCAGCGTTATTCCCATCGCGACGCGCTCGACGATTTTCTCGGCCGTCTGGAAGGCGCGCTGTTCCGTCCGATCCGCTACGACGACTGGGAAGTGGTGTCGGGCGCGAGTCTCGGCGTGGCGATCTATCCCGACGACGCCAGCAGCAAGGCCGTGCTGATCAATAACGCCGACCTCGCGATGTACCGCGCGAAGGCGGCGCTCACGCGCTCGGTGTGCTTCTACGAGCCGAAGATGGACGAGACGGCGCGCGCGCGCCGCACGCTCGCCGCCGATCTGCGCGACGCGATCGCGCGCGGCCAGTTGAGCGTGCACTATCAGGTGCAGACGGCGGTGAGCGGCGCGATTTGCGGCTACGAAGCGCTGCTGCGCTGGGAACATCCGCGCCAGGGTTTCATCTCGCCGGGCGTGTTCATTCCGCTCGCGGAGGAAAACGGCCTGATCCTGAGCATCGGCGCGTGGGTGCTGCGCGAGGCCTGCACGCGCGCGGTCACGTGGCAGCCGCCGTACAAGGTGGCCGTGAATCTGTCGCCGGTGCAGTTCGCGCACGCGGATCTGCCCGCGCTCGTCCGCGAGGTGCTGGCGGAGACCGGCCTCGCGCCCGACCGGCTCGAACTCGAACTGACCGAATCGACGATCTTCGCCGATCGCGAGCGCTCGCTCGACGTGCTGCAGCGTATCAAGGCGCTGGGCGTGAGCCTCGCGCTCGACGACTTCGGCACCGGCTATTCGTCGCTCGACACGCTGCGCACGTTCCCGTTCGACAAGATCAAGCTCGACCAGTCGTTTATCAGCGAAGCCGAATCGAGCCGCCAGGCGACGGCGATCATCCGCGCGGTGCTCGCGCTCGGCAAGAGCCTCGGCATTCCCGTGCTGGCGGAAGGCATCGAAACGCAGGATCAGTTCGATCTGCTGGCGGGCGAAGGCTGCGACGAGATGCAAGGTTTCCTGCTGGGCCGCCCCGCGCCGCTCGCGCAACTGGTCGAGAGCGGGCAGATCAAGCTGGTGCAGCCGCGCAGCCGTTACGCGGCGGCGGGCTGAACGCAGTTAATCGAACGCCGCAAAGCGCGGCGCGCACGCGGGCATCCACGCGCCATCCGTTTGCGTGAACGCGCCGCGCGCCGCGTTATGCGGATGAAGCGGCGCCTCGCTCAAGCCCAGCACCGGCGACACGCACGCATCGCTGCCCTCGAATAGCGCAACCCACGCGTCGCGCTCGCGCGTGGCGATGATCTGCTCGATACGCGCGGCGATCGCGGGCCAATGCGTCCGGTCGCGCTGCGGCAGTTCGAGCAGATCCTGCGCGCCGATTCCCTTCAGAAACGCGGCATAAAACGGCGGCTCGATGCAGCCCACGGCAAGCCATCCGCCGTCGCGGCAGCGATAGGTCCGGTAGAACGGCGCGCCGCCGTCGAGCAGATTCTCGCCGCGCGCGTCGCGCCAGTGGCCCGCCGCGTGAAAGCCGTACATCATGCTCATCAGCATGGCCGCGCCGTCAGTCATCGCCGCATCGACCACGCAGCCCTTGCCGCTCGCCCGCGCGCGCAGAATCGCCGCGACCACGCCGAACGCCAGCACCATGCCGCCGCCGCCGAAGTCGCCGACCAGGTTGAGCGGCACGACCGGCGCGCCGCCCGCCTCGCCGACCGCGTGCAGCGCACCCGAAATCGCGATGTAGTTGATGTCGTGCCCCGCCGTGTGCGCGAGCGGGCCGCGCTGACCCCAGCCCGTCATGCGTCCGTAGACGAGCGACGGATTGCGCAGCCGGCACGCATCCGGACCGAGCCCGAGCCGCTCCATCACGCCGGGCCGGAAGCCTTCGATCAGTGCGTCGGCCTGCGCGATCAGATCGAGCGCATGCGCCACGTCTTCGGCGCACTTGAGATCGAGCGCGACGTGCTCGCGTCCGCGCTCGAGCGGGCCGTCGGGCAGCGCCTCGCCCGCGCGGCCGATGCGCGTGACGTGCGCGCCCATCTGGGCCAGCAGCATGCCGCAGAATGGCGCGGGCCCGAGCCCTGCGAACTCGACGATGTGCACGCCTTGCAGCGGTTGGATCATGCGCGGTTTCTCCGTGAAATGAGTGTGGGCATCAGAGCGTACGCGCGATGATTTCCTTCATGATCTCGTCGGTGCCGCCGTAGATGCGCATCACGCGCGCATCGACCCACGCGCCGCCGATCACGTACTCCGACATATAGCCGTAGCCGCCGTGCAGTTGCAGGAATTCGTCGAGCAACTGGTTCTGCAATTCGGTGGCGTTGAGCTTGGCCATGGCCGCATCGACGGGCGACAGTTCGCGACGCAGATGCCGCGCGATGCAGTCGTCGACGTAGATGCGCACCATCTCTGCCTTCGCGCGCGCGTGCGCGAGCTTGAAGCGCGCGTTCTGGAAATCGAAGATCGCCTGACCGAATACCTTGCGCCCACGCGTGTACTCGATCGTGCGCGCGAGCATGCCTTCGATGGACGCCACCGCGCGCACGGCGATCACCAGCCGCTCCTGCGCGAGTTCGCGCATCAGATACGAAAAGCCCGCGTTTTCCTCGCCGAGCCGCTGCGTGATGGAGACGCGCACGTCCTCGAAAAACAGCTCCGACGTGTCCTGCGCGCGCAGGCCGATCTTCTCGAGCTTGCGGCCTTTTTCGAAACCCGGCGTGCCTTCCTCGACCACGATCAGCGAGACGCCCTTGCTGCCGAGCTCCGGCGCGGTCTTGCAGACCACGATCACGAGACTCGCGTTCTGGCCGTTCGTGATGAAGGTCTTCTGGCCGTTGATGACGTAGTCGTTGCCGTCGCGGCGCGCGGTCGTGCGCACGGACTTCAGGTCGCTGCCGGTGCCCGGCTCGGTCATCGCGATCGCACCGATATGCTCGCCGCTCGCGAGCTTCGGCAGCCATTCGCGCTTCTGTTCCTCGGTGCCGTAAGCGTGGATATACGGCGCGACGATGTCCGAATGCAGCGGGAAGCCGATGCCGCTCGCGTTCACGCGCGCGAGTTCTTCGATCAGGATCGCCGCGTGACCGAAGTCGCCGCCGCCGCCGCCGTATTCCTCGGGAATCGTGCAGCAGAGCAGACCTTCTTCGCCCGCGCGACGCCACACCGATTTCGGCACGATGCCGTCCTTTTCCCACTGCTGATGAAACGGCGCGATCTCGCGCTCGACGAAACGGCGGACCTGCTCGCGGAACAATTCGTGATCGTCGCGGAATACGTGACGCATGGGTTGTCTCCTTGATTGTCTGATCATGTTTCGTATGACGAATCAAATCGTCGCGCCGGGATTCACGCTATTACGGTAGCGCTCCTTCAGTAGCCGGCGCAGCAGCTTGCCGTTGTCGTGGCGCGGCAGCGCGTCTTCGAAATCGACGGAACGCGGCACCTTGATATGCGAGAGACGCTCGCGGCAGAACGCCATCAATTCGTCGGCGAGCTGCGGGCTGGCGGCGTCGCGCTCGCGCAACTGCACGATGGCTTTGACGCTCTCGCCGAACTCGGCATGCGGCACGCCGATCACGGCCGCGTCGGCCACCGCCGGATGCTCGCTCAGCACGTTCTCGATCTCCTGCGGGTAGACGTTCACGCCGCCGCTGATGATGAGGTCCGTGCGCCGGTCGCTCAGATAGAGATAGCCTTGCGCGTCCACGTGACCGATATCGCCATACGTGGCCCAGCCGTGCCGGTTGCGCACGCTGCGGGTTTTCGCGGGATCGTTGTGATACTCGAACGGCGGACCGCCTTCGAAGAACACGCGGCCGATCTCGCCTGCGGGCAGTTCGCGGTCGTCGTCGTCGACGATATGCAGCGTGCCGAATTTCGCGCGTCCCACCGAGCCGCGATGCGCGAGCCATTCGTGCGAGTCGATCGCCGTGAGCCCGGCACCTTCCGAACCCGCGTAATACTCGTAGATCACCGGGCCGAACCAGTCGATCATCTGCTGCTTGACGAGCGGCGGGCAGGGCGCGGCCGCGTGGATCGCCACCTTCAGGCTGCTCACGTCGTAGCGGCGGCGCACCGCTTCGGGCAGCGCCAGCAGGCGCACGAACATCGTCGGCACCCATTGGCTGTGCGTGACGCGATAGCGTTCGATGGCGGCCAGCGCGGCCTCGGGATCGAACTTCTGCATGAGGATGGTGCGCCCGCCCGTGCGCAGCATGCGCACGAGATAGCGCAGCGGCGCGGCGTGATAGAGCGGCGCCGTGCTCAAATACACGGAGTCCTGATTAAATCCGAAGCTCTTGCGCCATGAGGCCGTTTCGGTGTCGTCGATTGCGCGGCGCTCCCACGGCACGAGCGGTTTGAGGATGCCCTTGGGCAGGCCCGTCGTGCCCGACGAATAGAGAAAATCGCGGCCCTGCTCGCATTCGGGCAGCGGCGTGCGCGTATCGGTCTCGTCGAGCGCGGCGTCGAGCGAGGCGAAGCCGGGCGGGGGTAGCGCGCCCGTCATATAGCAGGCGACGCCGTGCAGCGCGCCTTCGTCGGCGAGCGTCTGCGCGAGTTCGCGCATCGCCTGCGAGACGATCAGCACGCGCGCGCCGCAGTCCTTGAGGACGTGCGCGACTTCGCGTGTTTTCAACTGAATGCTGATGGGGGTGAAATACAGACCGGCGCGCTCGGCGCCGACGGCCGCGATGGCCAGAGCAGGGTGATTCTCGAACAGTAGCGCGATGCCGTGGCCGGGTTGCAGGCCTAGCTGGATCAGCCAGTGCGCAACCCGGTCTGCGCGTTCGTTCAGGGTGGCGTAAGTGAGGACCTCGTCGGTGCCGGCAAGGCGCAAGGCTTCCTTGCCGGGTGCTGCGGCTGCTAGTTCGCGGACACGCTCCACGGTCTCGTCTCCATATCGTGCGCGGCGCCAGTCATGCTGCCGAGCGCTGCCTCCACGCGCCTGACCAGTGACATCAGCCGCGGGGCGATGTCGTCGGTCAACTGGTTGCCGCTGATGTTGAATACCGCAATGGAACAGCTGAAAACCCAGTACTCGTCGTCGATGGGCGACGCCAGCGGAATCGCCACCGAGTGAATCTCGCGCTGCATGTCGCCGTGCGACACCGTGCAGCCCTGCTCGCGCAATTCCTGCTGCGCCTGCGTGAGACGCTGCGCGAGCAGCTCGCCCTTGGCCGGATCGCGCGTGAGCGTTTCCTGCAGATACCGTTCGCGTTCGGCGCCCGGCACCGTCCACAGATACGCGCGGCCCGAGGCCGTGCGCGACAGCGAAAGCCGTGTGCCGATCTCCGAGCGATAGACCGCGCTGCCCGCGCCCTGCGCGACTTCCGCGTAGGCGAGGTTCAGGCGGTAACCGACGGCGAGCGTCACCTGGCCCTGACAGTAATCGGCCAGCTCCTGCATCATCGGCCGCGCGATCTGGCGGATCGTCATGCGGCCGAGCGCGGGGGCGGCGAGGCTCAGCATCTCGGTGCCGAGCACGTATTTCGAAATGCGCTCCGAGTAGCGCAGCATGCCGAACTCGCACAGCGTGTTGATGAGCCGCAGCGCCGTGGGCTTGGGCAGGCCGGTGCGCTCCACCAGCTCGCGCGCCGACAGTTCGGACGCGCCCATCGAATAGCACTGCAGGATCCGGATGCCGCGCGCGAGTGCGCTCACGAGCTGCGAGTCGTTGCTTGTCTCGTTGCTCAACTCGCTGCTCGAGTCGCTGGACGAAACAGCGGCGTCGTCGGTGCGTGAGGTGGCCTGGTCGGTCATGTCGGATTCCTTCTTCGGGGGGATGGGCGCGCCGGACAAACACGGGGCGCCTTTTGGCAAACCCGGCATTCTAGCTTTCCCCTTCGTGGCGGAACGATTTTTCAAGACGACTGGCTCATTTTTCGTGAAATTGCGACGCTTTGCCGCGCCCGCGGCGTGTCCGACCTGCCTGATGGACACGTCGGACTGCGCGCAACTTCGGGAATTCGGACTCTCAGGCTCGCTTGACCGCTGTTGGTATGAGGCTATCGTCGCATGAATGGAATTAAATGATCCATAAGGATCGAAAAATGTTTACCACTATTGAAATAGTGAGATGGTGTGGTGTATTTTGATTCGCGAGATTCATTTTTTTCACCATCCCCATTTCTTCAGGATTGAGCGAACCATGATCCAGAGCGCGGTAATCGTCGACGCGGTGCGCAGTCCCATGGGCCGGACCAAGGCGGGCGGCGCCTTCGTCGACCTGCATCCGGCCGACCTGCTTTCGCAGGTGATCCAGCAACTCGTCGAGCGCAACGACCTCGACCCCGGCACCGTCGACGACCTTATCATCGGCTGCGTGAGCCAGGTGGGCGAGCAGGCGACCACGCCGGGCCGCGTGGCGTGGCTCGCGGCCGGTTATCCGCAGCACGTGCCGTCTACGACGGTCGAGCGCAAGTGCGGATCGAGCCAGCAGGCCGTGCATTTCGCGGCGCAGGCCATCATGGCGGGCGTCAACGAGATCGTGGTGGCGGGCGGCGTGGAGTCGATGAGCCGCGTGCCGATGGGCAGTTCGCGCCTCGACCGCGATCAATACGGCGCGCGCTTTCATGCGCGTTATCCGCAAGGGCTCGTGGGCCAGGGCGTGAGCGCCGATCTGGTGGCGCAGAAGTGGGATCTCGCGCGCGAGACGCTCGACGCGTATTCGGCCGAGTCGCATCGCCGCGCTGACGCCGCGCGCGCCGCCGGTCACTTCGCACGCGAGATCGTGCCGATCGAAGTGCGCGACGAACAGGGCGCGCGCCGCATCGACGCCGACGAAACCATTCGCGCGGGCACGACCGTCGAGCGCCTTGCGGGCCTCGCGCCGTCGTTCGAAGACGCGTCACTGGCTGCGCGCTTTCCGGGCATTCGCTTCAACGTCACGGCGGGCAATGCCTCGCAGATCTCGGATGGCGCGGCGGCGCTGCTCGTCATGAGCGAGCGCAAGGCGGCGCAGCTCGGCCTGAAACCGCGCGCGCGCATCGTCTCGTTCGACGTGCGCGGCGACGACCCGCTCATGATGCTGACCGCGCCGATTCCGGCCACCGAGCATCTGCTGCGCAAGGCCGGTCTGAAGATCGAGGATATCGCGCACTTCGAAGTGAACGAGGCGTTCGCTTCGGTGCCGCTCGCGTGGCAAAAAGCGCTGGGCGCCGATGCCGCGCGGCTGAATCCGGCCGGCGGCGCGATTGCGCTCGGGCATCCGCTGGGCGCGTCGGGCGCGCGCCTCATGACCACGATGCTCAACGCGCTCGAACGCAGCGGCGGCCGCTACGGTTTGCAGACGATGTGCGAGGCGGGCGGCATGGCGAACGCGACGCTCATCGAGCGGCTTTGATCGCAACGCAAGCGACATCCATACAGGCAACGACGACAGGAGACACAGGGATGGACCTCAAGGGAGCGGTGGCGGTAGTGACGGGCGGCGCATCGGGGCTGGGCCTCGCGAGCGCGAAGCAGTTGCTGGAGAAGGGCGCGCAGGTGGTGATCTGCGATCTGCCGGAATCGCGCGGCGCGGCGGTGGCCGACGAACTGGGACCGGCGGCGAGCTTCGTGGCCGCCGACGTCACGAACGGCGACGAGATGGCCGCCGTGATCGACGCCGCCACGCAGCGCGGTTCGCTGCGTGCGCTCGTGCATTGCGCGGGACGCGGCGGCGCGGTGCGCCTGATCGAAAAGGACGGCTCGCCGGGCTCGCTCGAAGCCTATGAGAACGTGGTGCGCGTGAACCTCGTCGGCACCTTCAACGTGCTGCGTCTCGCGGCGGCGGCGATGGCGCGCAACGAACCGAACGCGGCAGGCGAGCGCGGCGCGTGCGTGCTGACCGCATCGGTGGCCGCGTACGAAGGGCAGATCGGTCAGGTGCCGTATGCGTCGTCGAAGGCGGGCGTGGTGGGCATGACGCTGGTCGCCGCGCGCGATCTGGCGAGCAAGGGCATTCGCGTGTGCACGATCGCGCCGGGTCTGTTCGATACGCCGATGCTCGCGCGGCTGCCCGAGGAGATTCGCGAGTCGCTCGGCAAGATGGTGCCGTTTCCGCCGCGCCTCGGCGCGCCCGACGAATTCGCCGCGCTCGCGATGCAGATCCTCGAAAATCCGATGCTCAACGGCGAGACGATACGGCTCGACGGCGCGATCCGCATGCAGCCGCGTTGAGCACGCACATTCACGTTGACGCGTGTCGCGCGTTTGCTGCATCATCGTTCGCATGAACTGCATCGCGCGCCCGCTTACCACCACGACCACGACCGCCTCCGGCGGGTCGTGAGGCCGATACGCGCGCAAGTCACCGAGCATCCTCGTATCGAACCCAAGGCCCCGCCGAATCCGGACGGGGCCTTGTCGTTTCTCCGTCCGCCATCGGCTCTAAACATGGAGAAACGTCGTGTCCGACCTCGCTCAATCCCGCCGTGCATTGCTGATCATCGACATGCAGCACGGCCTCTTCAACGGCGCCGAACCGCCTCACGAAGGCGCGCGCGTGCTCGACAACATCAACCTGCTGATCGCGCGGGCGCGCGCCGCCCATGCGCCGATCTTCGCCGCGCGCCACACCGGCCCGAAGGGCTCGCCGATCGAGCCGGGCAGCGCGCTCACGCAACTGCTGGCGGATCTGCACGTGGATGCGGAGCGCGATGTCACCTTCGATAAAACGCGTCCGAGCTGTTTCGCGGGCACCGGTCTCGCGCAGTGGCTGCGCGACGCGAAGGTGGACGAACTCGCGATCGTCGGCATGAAGACCGAGTATTGCGTGGATACGACCTGCCGCGCGGCGAGTGAACTGGGCTGGCGGACGGTGCTGATCGAAGACGCGCACACGACGACCGACGCGCCCGGTCTGAGCGCACAGGCGATCGTGGCGCATCACAACCGCGTGCTGAGCGGGCCGTTCGTCAAACTCGCGCGCGCCGCCGACTATGTGTTTTGAGGCGCTCATGAGATGCGCCGAGGTGTCGTCATCGGTCCCTGACTGACACCTTTCATAATATTGCAAAGAATTACGCCCAGAATCTCTGTCGATCCCACACGCGAACGTTGCGACGACAACGTTTGCGTGTCCGCGCATTGTCTGTCGATCGCACAGATTTGATTCGTACTCTTGAGCAAAAAAGGACCATGAAAACTCTCTTGCCGGATGTATCGATGTGGGGAAGACGCCTGCTGGGCGGCGGCGCGCTGTGCCTCACGCTGCTGGCCGCGGCCTGCGGCGGCAACGACGACAAGGCGCCCGCCGCCAACGATTCGGCGAACGCGGCCTGCACGGCGGCGCATTGCGCGCCCGCGCCCTGACGGCGCGTTTCTTCCCACTCACTCGAAAAACAAACCCGCATGACATTCAGCCCCTCGAAGCGCAACTTCCTGCGCACCTCGCTCGGCAGCGCCGCCGCGATGGCCGCGCTGTCGACCTTTCCGCCCGCGATTCGCCGCGCGCTCGCCATCGACGCGAACAACGTCACGGGCACCATCAAGGACGTGCAGCACGTGGTGCTGCTGATGCTTGAAAACCGCTCGTTCGACAGCTACTTCGGCACCTTCCAGGGCGTGCGCGGCTACGGCGACCGCTTCCCGATTCCCACGCCCAACGGCGCGAACATCTTCTATCAGAGCTATACGAACGCGGGCGCGACGAGCACGCTGATTCCGTATCACCTCGACGAAACCAAAGGCAACGCGGTGCGCGCGGGCAGCACGCCGCACACGTGGAGCGACGCGCAATCGGCGTGGGACAACGGCCGCATGAGCGCGTGGCCGACGTCGAAAAAGCCCTTGTCGATGGGCTATTACGACACCGCCGAAGTGCCGTTCCATCGCGCGCTCGCCGACGCCTTCACGATCTGCGATGCGTATCACTGCGGCATGCACACGGGCACGATCGCGAACCGCCTGTTCTACTGGACCGGCACCAACGGGCCGAACGGCCTGAGCCCGGCGGACAGCAGCCGCGTGGGCGTAGCCGCGCTCAACAACGAGTTCAACGGCGGCAACGACATCGGGCCGTCGACGGCGGGCTGGACGTGGACCACGTACGCCGACCGTCTGCAGAGCGCGGGCGTGAACTGGAAGGTCTATCAGAGCCTGATCGACAACTTCGGCTGCAACGAGATGATGAGCTTTCGCCACTGGCGCGAGGCGATCGAGCAGATGCCCACGGCGCGCCGCCCGCTCTACGTGGCGACCGAAAGCATCACGCAGGACGTGACGAACGCGGGGCCGTTCTACGACGCGTCCATTGACGATGCGCTGAGCCCGCTCGCGAAGGGTTTCGGCAACACCATGCCGCAAGGCTTCCTCGAAACCTTCCGCGACGACATCCAGAACGGCACGCTGCCCGAGGTCTCGTGGATCATTCCGCCTTCGACGTATAGCGAGCATCCGGGGCCGTCGAGCCCGACGCAGGGCGGCTGGTACATCCAGGAAGTGCTGGACGCGCTCACGGCGAATCCCGAGGTGTGGAGCAAGACCGTGCTGATCGTGAACTACGACGAGAACGACGGCTTCTTCGATCACCTGCCGCCGCCGTCGGCGCCGTCGCACAACGCGGACGGCACGCTCGCGGGCGCCAGTACGCTCGCCGATACGGCGATGGCCGTCGAGTACCACAACTACACGCCGGCCTCGTCGAATCAACCGGCCATCGACGGCCGCCCGTACGGCCCCGGTCCGCGTGTGCCGCTGTGGGTGATCTCGCCGTGGAGCCGCGGCGGTTTCGTGAATTCGCAGGTGTTCGATCACACGTCCACGCTGATGTTCCTCGAGAAGCGCTTCGGCGTGGCGGAGCCGCAGATCAGCGATTACCGGCGCGCGGTGTGCGGCGACCTCACGTCGTGTTTCGATTTCGTGAATCCGAACAGCGCTGCGCTGCCGACGCTGTCGGGCCGTACGAGCAAGACCAGCGCCGATGACTTCGCAGTCGCTCAGGCGGCATCGGCGGCGATTGCGGTGCCGTCGGCGAGCACGAGTTCCACGCTGCCCGCGCAGGCCACCGGCACGCGGCCCTCGCGCGCGCTGCCGTACGAGCTGCACACCACGGCGCAGGCGAATGCGAGCGCGGGCACGCTCACGCTGCAGTTCGCCAACGACAGCGGCAGCGGCGCGGGCGCGGTGTTCCACGTCTACGACCGCAAGCATCTCGACGCCGTGCCGCGCCGCTACGTGGTGGAAGCCGGCAAGACGCTCGCGGGCGTGTGGACGCTGCCTTCCGCCGATAACGGCCACTACGATCTCTGGGTGCTCGGGCCGAACGGCTATCACCGCGAATTCGCGGGCAATCTGCACGAGCTGGGCGCGGCGAACGCGCCGGAAATCCAGGTGTGCTACGAGCCGTGCGCGAGTTCTGCCGTGCTGGTGAAGCTGCACAACCGCGGCAGCCAGGCCTGCACGTTCACGGCGGCGGCGCAGGCATACCGCGCGGACGGCCCGTGGAGCGTGACGGTGCAGCCGGGCGCGGTGGGCGAGCTGCGCTGGCCGGTGCTCGACGCGGGCAACTGGTATGACTTCGTGGTGACGTGCAGCGCGTCGGTGTCGTTCAAGCGGCGCTTCGCGGGGCGCATCGAAACCGGCAAGGATTCGGTTTCCGATCCGGCGATGGGGACTGGGGTTTGAGGGATTTGGAGGCTTGAATCGCTGTTGAGAACGTAGCCTGTCTGCGCCGACGGACTGAAAAAAGCCGCCACACATGTGGCGGCTTTTTTATTCATGCGGACCGATCAGACGCGATGTGCGAAATCGAGGCCTGAGCTTTGACGCTTCTTTTCAAATTTATTGTTCGCCCCGGCCTATGCTGAAGATTCCAGGAGCGCATCAGGAGACGTTATGGCGGATATGTTTATCAAGATCGATGGCATTGCTGGCGAGTCACAAGATGCAATGCATCCGGACGAAATCGAGGTGCTCGGCTGGCACTGGAGTGTGATGCAGCAATCCAGCATGCAATCGGGTTCAGGCGGTGGTGCGGCGAAAGCCACGGTCTCGGACCTGCAATTTACGCACTTGATCGATCGCGCAAGCCCCAATCTGGCGAGCCACTGTTTTCAGGGTAAACACATTTCCAAGGTAGGGCTAACTTTGCGCAAGGCGGGCGGTCTGCCGCTCGAATATCTGAAGATCACGATGTTCGATGTCATTGTGACGCGCGTCGAGCCGACGGCTGGGAGCGGCTTTGTGTTGGAGCATGTTGCGCTGTCGTTTGCGCGCATGAAGCAGGAGTACATCGTGCAGAGCGCAACGGGCGGCAGTCAGGGGACCGTGACCGCGCTAATCGATGTCAAACAGAATACTGTCGGTGGCTGACGTGTCGTATCAGGAGGCCAGCGATGAATGACTATGAGCGCCTTATAGCCGCCGCGCCTGGATCGCCCTCGACGGCCTATCAGTATGAAGAGCACGACAAGCTGACGCCACAGGCGCTCTTTTTCTGCCTGATGGTCGAGGAGACCTGCAAGGTGCTGGGTGTCGAGGACGCCGCTGCAGTGATGGCGATACTCGCGGGTCAGCCGATACTGCCCACGCGCGGAAAATTCGGCGGCGCCACCAGGGGCACGTCCATCGCTTCGAAGGTTAGCCGCGCTTTGTTCGATTACGACTTCGAGCGCACCATTCTGCCGACGCTCACGAATACCTCGATCCTGAAGTTTCGTTTTCGGATGGTCAATAATCTCGGAGTTTTTGTCGGCCGGTGGGTGCCCATGATCGGCTGGACCGTGACTGCCTATGATGTCGTGAAGATTTCCTTGCTCACGCTTCTTCGCTATAACCAGCTTGTCAAGCCAGAGGATCGAATCAACGATGCAACCGCGGGAAGTTTCGGCTGAACTGGAAGCATTCGTGCGCGATGAGATCGGCTTGTCGCCGAAGAAGCCATTGCAGGCTTCCGATACGCTGGAGGAAGATCTCGGCGTGACGGGCGACGATGCCGACGAATTCATGGGCGCGTTTGCGAAGCGCTTCAATGTCGAGCCCGGCGACTTCGACTTTCATCGTTACTTCGAAATGGAAGGGCTGACCATCTGGCCGTTTTCCATTTTGACTATGTGGCTGCATCGGCGCTGGGGAATCAGGCAATACGACCAGCGCGAGCCGCTTACGCTTGCCATGCTGCAGCGGGCAATCGCGCTGGGCGTCTGGGATTCCGAGCGGCTGCGCGAGCCGAAAACCCGACCCGGCACACAATAAACCCAACGGCGCGTCTAACAGCGGCGTCAGGCTGGGGCGGGTCGGGTCGTTAGCGCGCCGTGGGCGCGCCCACCTCAATGCGCCGCCGTCGCCGCCTCATCCAACGCGTCGAAAATCCCGCTTGCGTCGTCGGCGAGGCCGTGCGAGCGGCCTTGCGCGTGCGTGCAGACGATCTCGTCCCAGAACGATTCCGAGCCGAATTGCAGGCGCTGCGCGTGCAGACGGCGCGTGAACAGTTGCAGATCGAACTCGGGCACGATGCCGAGCGCGCCCGCGAGGCCATGCGCGCCATTGGCGACCAGCGGCGCGGCGCGGCTCGCGCGCGCTTTCGCGATCGCGCTGGCCAGACGCTGCTCGCCGCTGCGATGCGCGGCGCAGCCCTGCTGCGCGGCG
>NZ_JAAGPN010000114.1:0-26212 GCF_017104805.1 Paraburkholderia sp. Ac-20347
GAATAATCGTTCGCGAGCGCGAGCAGCTGGGCGGCGATCGTTTCGGGCGCGAGCGCGTCGCTCGCACCGGCCGACGCGACCAGCACGCGCTCGACGCCGGTCGCGCTCGCGGCGGTCGTCGCGAGCGCGACGTCGAACACCAGCAGATCGACCGGCTGTCCCAGTTGTTGCGCCGCGCCCAGGACGCGCAGCGTCACGTCGGAAAGCGGCCCGACTTCACCATCGCACAGGACCAGGGTTCTCATCGTCAGGCTCCTACGGTTTCGAATACGCGTTGACCGGCGAGCGCGTCGAGCAGCGCATCGACGTCGTTCACCTTGATGCCGGCTTTGCGGACCGGCGGATCGTTGAGCGTCAGCACGCGGGTGCGCGGCTCGGCAACGCCGCCGAGCGCGGCCGCTTCGAGCGTGACGAGAGGCTTCTGCTTCGCCTTGACGATGCTTGGCAAGGTCACGCGGCGCGGCTCCGCGAGGCGCAGGTCGGCACTGACAACGGCGGGGCCGTCGAGCTGCCACGTCGAGGTGCCGGCATCGTCGCCGCAGGTCACGAGCCAGCCACCGTCGGCGGCGTCGAGCGCGCTCGCGTTAAGCGCCTGCGGCCAGCCGAGCAGCGCGGCGAGCATTGCGGCGACGCCACCGACGTCGCCGTCGATCGCCTGCTTGCCGCACAGCACGAGGCCGTATCCGACCTCGTTCATATGGGCGGCGACGAGCCGCGCGACCGCCGGCGAATCGAGCGTGGCAGTCGCCGCCCCGGTGTCGATCAGCACGGCGTCGTCGGCGCCCATCGCGAGCGCGGTGCGCAGCACGTCCTGATGCGCGGGCAGGCCGCAGGTCAGCGCGGTGACATGCGACGCGACGCCCGCTTCCTTCAGTTGCAGCGCGCGTTCGAGCGCGCATTCGTCGAACGGATTGAGCGACATCTTGAGCCCGGTCGTGTCGATCGAACCGGCGGCGTTCACGCGCACGCGAACGTTCGGATCGACCACGCGCTTGACGGGGACGAGTATGCGGATAGTCATCGATAGTTTCCTTCAGGGTCCTTCAGGTTCCAGTTCGCATGTGGGCGTTGGGCGCGCTCACGACACCGCGCCGAGGCCGTACTTGCCGGTCAGCAGCGCGCCGCGCGCGAAGCGTTCGAGCGCATACGGTTCGAGCGACACGTCGGTCGCGAGGCCGAGCGCGTGTTGCGCGAGCAGCTTGCCGATGCCAGGCGACAGCTTGAAGCCGTGGCCCGAGAAGCCGAACCCGACCGTCAGTCCCGCGATGTCCGCAGCGCTGCCGAGCACCGGGTTCCAGTCGGGCGTGACGTCGTAGACGCCGGTCCACGACGACGCGAGGCCAGCCGTCTCGTAAGCGGGGAAGTGCTCGGCGACCTGCGAGCCGACTTCGGCCACGTAGTCGAGCGAGATCTCGCCCTGCTCGGTCTCGGGCGCGTTCAGCGTGTCGCCGACCACGCCTTCGGACACCAGCATCTGGCTGCCGCCGTAGCTGCGGAAATACAGCATGCCGGCCGTGCCGAGATCCTTGAACGCAGGCATCGCGAAGGTGTAAGGCGCGGCGTCGCATTCGAGCGCGAGCACCGTATGGCGCTCGGGCTTGACCGGCAGGTCCACGCCGATCCAGCCGGCCAGTTCCGGCGTCCAGATGTTTTGCGTGCTGATCAGATGGCCGCAGCCGAAATTGCCCGCGCTCGTTTCGACGCCGACCACGCGACGGCCTTCGCGGGCCAGGCCGGTGACGCGCACGCCTTCCATGACCTTCACGCCACGCCGGCGCGCCGAGCGCGCGAAGCTGGTGGCGACGAGGTAGGCGTCGGCGAAGCCCGCTTCGGGCTCGAAGCCGATTAGCGCGGCGTCGTCGAAACGGGCAATCGGCAGGCGCGCCTGCGCGGCCTGGCGGTCGAGCAACTGCACCTCGATGCCCATCTCCTGCTGTGCGCGCAGCGATGCGGCGAGTGGATCGAGTTTGTCGCCTTCGGGCGCGCAGATCATGTAGCCGCATTTGACGAGACCGCACGACGCTTCTTCGTCGCCGAGGTAGTCGGCGAAGTTGTTGAAGGCCCACCACGACGAGCGGGCCAGTTCGACGTTCTGGCGCACCGAGTAGTGGGTGCGCAGCAGCCCGGACGATTGTGACGTCGTGCCGGCACCGATCGTGCCCTGATCGAGAACGAGAACGCTTTTCGCGCCGAGCGCGGCGAGATGGTGAGCGACGGATGTGCCGATCACACCGGCGCCGATCACGACATAGTCATAGTGGCTCATGGCCCCCCCTGGGTAGACGATGGAGCAGATTCTGCGGCGGCTGCGCGTGGCCTTTTTTTGTATTAGGCAAACTTATGGCTGTTCAGCGCAATCGCTCATCTTCGGAGTGCCCGCCGTTCATGGGGGGCATGATGCGGAAGACGCGGCGGCGTCATTCGTACAGACCTTCGCGGAGTACCCCATGAGACGTACCCAGGCGCCTATCGACCTGAATGCTCTACAGGCCTTTCTCGCCGTCTGCGAAACCGGCTCGATGACCGGCGCGGCGAAGCAGCTCGGCGTCAGCCAGAGCGCGGTCAGCCAGGCCGTGGCCGCGCTGGAGCGTGACCAGGGCGTGGTGCTGTTCGACCGCGAGAGCCGGCCGCCGCGTCCGAACATGGCGGGCCGCGCGCTGCTCGAACTGGCCGGCTCGCTGCTCGAACATGCGCAGATGGTCAGCACACGGATCGGCGATGCGTCGCATGCGGGCACCTTGCCGGTGCGGCTCGGCTGCGTCGATTCATTCGCCGCCACCGTTGGGCCCGAGCTGATTCGCGCGGTGTCGGGCTCGACCCGGCAGATTGCGCTGTGGTCGGGATTGACGCCCGGTCTGAGTAGGCAACTGCACGACCGCGAACTGGATCTGGCCGTGTGCACGCAGACCACGCTGAACGACGCGCGCATCGTCGAGGTGCCACTGTTTTCGGAAGCGTTCGTCGCGGTCGTGTCGCGCAACTGGCTCAACGAGCATCGCGGCGCGGACTGGCGCGCGCCCGCGCAGGACATGCCGATGATCCGCTATACGCCGCGGTCGGTGATCGGCCAGCAGGTCGAGCGCTATGCACGGCATCTGGGCATCGACAGCCCGCGCCGCTACGAATTCGATGCGACTGATCCGCTGCTGAGCCTCGTAGCTGCGCGGCTCGGCTTCGCGATTTCCACGCCGCTGTGCCTGTGGCAGGCGCGCCACTATCTGCCGGAGATCGCCGTGCTGCCGCTGCCGCCGGGGCGGCTCGGGCGGCGCGATTTCTTCCTGCTGCATCGCCAGGGCGAGTGGGACGGCTTCGCTCAGGAGATCGTCGCGCTGACGCGCCGTGTACTGGATGCATCGATCAGGCCGGCGCTCGCACGCGCGCTGCCGCAACTGCCGGAAGACGCGCTGAACTAGCCGCATTCTCATCTTTTTTTGTCGTGTACCGAAGGAGCAAGAAGATGTCTGAAATATTCTCGCTGCAACGAGGCGATGCGCCGCTCGTCGTGTCGATCCCGCACCTCGGCTCGGCGATTCCGCCGTCGCTGCGCGAGCGCTATACCTCCGCGGCGCTGACCGTCGCCGACACCGACTGGCATCTCGACCGCCTCTATGCGTTCGCCCGCGAGCTCGGCGCGACGGTCATCAGCGCGCAGGTGTCGCGCTATGTGATCGACCTGAACCGGCCGCCGAACGACGAGAGCCTTTATCCGGGGCAGACCACCACCGGTCTGTGCCCGGCCGAAACGTTTCGCGGCGAAGCGGTCTATCAGCCGGGCCGCGCGCCCGATGCTGCGGAGCGCGCGTCGCGCGTCGCGCGCTACTGGCAGCCATATCACGACGCGCTGACGGCCGAACTCACGCGGCTGCGCAAGCACCACGCGAACGTGTTGCTGTGGGAAGCGCATTCGATTGCGAGTGTTCTGCCGCGGCTGTTCGACGACAAGTTGCCGGATCTCAATCTTGGCACCCTGGACGGGCGCACCTGTGCGCCGACAGTGCAGCAGGTGGTGGTCGACGCAATGCGCGCGAGCGACTATACGTGGGTCGCAAACGGTCGCTTCAAGGGCGGTTACATTACGCGCAGCTTCGGCGCGCCGCAGCGCGGCATCCATGCAGTGCAGCTCGAGATGTGCCAGTCCACCTATATGGACGAGCGTGCGCCGTTCGACTACCTGCCGCAGCGCGCCGACGCGGTGCAGCCCACGTTGTTGCGCATGGTATCCGGGGCACTCGACGCGGTGCGCGCTTGCATAAGCGTTTCTGATACTGGAGCTTAAGCCCGCGTGCGCTTTCAGTGCGAACGCGCACGAAGGGCAGGAAAACTACGCACCGAGATCATGCAGCGCGCCCTGCGCGAATCGGCAGGACACCGTGAGAACAAAGCAGGGACAGGGCCGGCGTGCGCGTCAGGTGTTTATTATCAGGAATTTTTAGTTCATGGTGTTAAATATGGCACGGACGTTGCGTAAGAAGTGGCGGGACCGGATTCAGCATCTTGCCGATGCGTCACTCGCCGCTGCCGGGCGGATAGATGAAGACCGACAGCATCTGGATCGGCGTCTTGATGAGCCGCTCGGGACCGTGAGGAATATCGGCCTTGAAGGTGAGGGTGTCGCCGGGATGCAGGATGTAGGTTTGCTGGCCGTGCCGGTACTCGATCACGCCCTTGAGGATGTGGATGAATTCGGTGCCCGGGTGTTGAAAGGTCGGAAAGCGTTCCGCTTCGTCGTCGAAGGTGATCAGGAACGGTTCGAAGGACTTGCGCGGACCGTGGTCGTAGGCGAGCAGATGGTAGGTGTGGCCGCGCTGGGTGCCTTTGCGCACCACTTCCATGCCGGCGCCTTTCTTGACGAACTGCGCATCGCCTTCAGGCACATCGAAGTTGCGGAACAGTGTGGATAGCGACACCCCAAGCGCTTGCGCGATGCGATGCAGCACGTCGAGCCCGGTCGAGGTCTGAGCGTTCTCGATCTTCGAGAGCATGCCCCGGCTGATGGCCGCCTGCTCAGCAACCTGCGCGATGGTCAGTCCGTGGCGCTGGCGTAGTTCGCGGATGGTCGAGCCAAGGTAGCGCTCGAGGGGGGGCTTGCTGTCGTCTCCGGTGTGCATGGATGGGCCTCGGTGGAAAACCAGCAGCGTAGCAGGCGGAATGCCCACTTGCGTGGCGGAGGTTTCATGGAAGGAACCTAAGTTTATTGAGAGGAATTGCTGGAAAGAATTATGCGCGTGTGCGCGCAGGTATGCAGAACGGCCGGTATTCCCCACGACGGCCGGGCGTGCCGGCGACCCGACCGGAAGCGGGCGCACCGCTCTATTAACCGCGGATCAGTTGCAAGGAGTGACGATGAATCTCAATGATGCAAACCTACCGGTCGACGAACTGGGCACCGTGCCGTGCTTCGGCTCGGCAGAGGAAGCACAGGACTGGCTCGGCCAGCAGGGCGTGAAATACGTATTGGCTCAGTTCGTCGATATTCACGGTGTAGCGAAGGCGAAGTCGGTGCCGGTGTCGCATCTGAAGACAGTGCTCAAGGCGGGTGCCGGCTTTGCCGGCTTCGCGATCTGGGGCGTCGGCATTGAGCCGAACGGCCCCGACTTCATGGCGGTGGGCGAGATATCGACGCTCACGACGGTGCCGTGGCAGCCTGGCCTGGCGCGCATTGTCTGCGATGGTCACGTTGAGGGCGAGCCATGGGCCTTCGATTCGCGCGTCACACTCAAACGCCAGGTCGCGCGCGTGGCCGAGCGCGGCTGGACGCTCTTCACGGGGCTGGAACCGGAGTTCTCGCTGCTGCGCCGCTCGGCCTCGGGCACGCTTGAACCGTGCGATCCGAGCGACACGCTGGCGAAGCCGTGCTACGACTACAAGGGGCTGTCACGCACCCGCGTGTTTCTCGAACGTCTCACCGACGCGATGCGCTCGGTGGGAATCGACGTCTATCAGATCGACCACGAGGATGCGAACGGTCAGTTCGAGATCAACTACACGTACACCGATTGCCTGACATCGTGCGATCACTACGTGTTCTTCAAGATGGCTGCCTCCGAGATCGCCAACGATCTCGGCATGATCTGCTCGTTCATGGCAAAGCCGTTTGCGAACCGCCCCGGCAATGGCATGCATATGCACGTGTCGATCGGCGACGGCAAGCGCAACCTGTTCGCCGATCCCGCGGATCCGCTCGGCATGCGCCTGTCGAAGCTCGGCTACCAGTTCACGGCTGGTCTGCTAAAGCACGCGCCAGCTCTGACCGCGCTGTGCAATCCGACGGTGAACTCGTACAAGCGGCTCGTGGTAGGCCGCTCGCTGACCGGCGCGACGTGGGCGCCCGCCTATGTCAGCTACGGCGACAACAACCGTTCAACGATGGTGCGTATGCCCGGCGAGCGCATCGAACTGCGTCTGCCGGACGGCTCGTGCAACCCGTATCTGGCGACGGCAGCGGTGATCGCGGCGGGTCTCGACGGCATCGACAGCGAGCTCGATCCGGGCGCGCCGGCCAACGAAAACCTCTATCAGTGGTCGCCCGAGAAGCTCGCCGAACACGGCATCACGGTGTTGCCACAGAATCTCGAGCAGGCGCTCGACGCGCTGGAAGCGGACACGCTGATCTGCGACGCGCTCGGCCCCGTCGCGCAGGAATTTATCAAGCTTAAACGGATGGAGTGGCTCGAATACATGCGCCACGTGTCCGATTGGGAACTCAAAAGCTACCTCGAATTTTTCTAAGGAGAATCTTATGTGCGGAATCGTAGGCTTGCTGGTCAAGACACCAGCGCTACGCGAGAAGCTCGGCGAACTGATGGTGCCGATGCTGATCGGCATGACCGAACGCGGTCCCGATTCGGCGGGCCTCGCCGTGTTCGGCAAGGAAGTGGGCGCGAGCCAGCGCAAACTGAGTGTCTATGCGGGCTTCACCGATGAAGGCGCGCAGTTCCCGTGGCAGACGCTGCTCGACGGTCTCAATCGTGCGATGGACGTGAACGCGCGCATCGACGCCAAGGCGAATCACGCGGTGCTGACGTTGCAAGGCGATCCGGAAGCGGTCAAGACGTGGCTCAGCGAGCAGTATCCGAAGCTGTATCTGCTGTCCACCGGCCGTTCGATCGATCTGTACAAGGACGTCGGCTCGCCGGCGGAAGTCGCGCAGCGCTACGACTTCACGAAGCTGAAGGGCTCGCACCTGGTCGGCCATACGCGGATGGCGACGGAATCGGCTGTGACGCCGGACCGGGCGCATCCGTTCACCGCGGGCGAGGACTTCTGCCTCGTGCACAACGGTTCGCTGTCGAACCCGTATGGCGTGCGCCGCAAGCTGGAGCCGCTCGGCATCCACTTCGACACGGACAACGACACCGAAGCTGCCTGCCGCTTCCTCGAATGGCGGCTGCGAGAAGGCGACACGCTGCCGCAGGCGCTGCAGCGCGGCTTCGAGGACCTGGACGGTTTTTACACGTTCCTGATGGGCACGTCGAGCGAGCTTGCGCTGATTCGCGATCCGTTCGCGTGCAAGCCGGCTGTCGTAGCCGAGAACGACGACTACGTGGCGATCGCGTCTGAGTTCCGCTCGCTCGCGCATCTGCCCGACATTCGCAACGCGAATGTTTTCGAACCCGCACCCGAGGAGATGTACGTATGGAAAGCGTGATTTTCGATCTGGAAAACCAGGGCGTGCGTGAACTGAACCAGTACCTGCACGGCGAGGCCGCGAGCCTGAAGGAACAGCACGTCAACGTAAGCTCGCCGAACGGCGCACACAACATCGCGGTCGGCGTGAACGCCGACGTGCGCATCACGATCGACGGCCACGCAGGTTACTACGCGGGCGGCATGAACCAGCACGCGGAGATCGTCATCGAAGGCAGTGCCGGCACCGGCGTCGGCGAGAACATGATGAGCGGCAAGGTGCACGTGCGCGGCTTCGCATCGAACGGTGCGGGCGCGTCCGCGCATGGCGGGCTGCTGGTGATCGACGGCGACGCAGGTCTGCGCTGCGGCATTTCGCTGAAGGGCGGCGATATCGTGGTGGGTGGCTCGGTGGGCAGCTTCTCGGCGTTCATGGCGCAGGCGGGCCGCATGGTGATCTGCGGCGACGCGGGCGATGCCCTCGGCGATTCGCTGTATGAAGCCGTGCTGTACGTGAAGGGCCACGTGAAATCGCTCGGTGCGGATGCGCAATTCGAGCCGATGACCGACGCCGATCTCAGTGCTGTGCGCGAGCTGCTCGACGCGGCCGGCCTCGATCACGACGCGGCGCACTTCCGCCGCATCGCGTCGGCGCGCACGCTCTACCACTGGAACGCAGACGCGGACCAGGAATATTGAAACCCCGCTGAATCTCGCTGAATACACGATCGAGAAGGTCCCCATGGAAATCAAACCGGTTCAATTCACGCGTCTGCAACAGGAAGAGTCCAGCACCTTCGACCGCAAGACCATCGACTACATTCACACGGCTGCGCAGCGCGGCCTCTACGAAATTCGCGGACTCGGCTCGAAGAAGAGCGTGCCGCATTTCGACGATCTGCTGTTCCTCGGCGCGTCGCTGTCGCGTTATCCGCTCGAAGGCTATCGCGAGAAATGCAACTCGCAGACCGTGCTCGGCACGCGCTTCGCGAAGAAGCCGATCGTGCTCGACACGCCGGTCACGATTGCTGGCATGAGCTTCGGCGCGCTGTCCGCGAACGTCAAGGAAGCGCTCGGCCGCGCGGCGACCGCCGCCGGCACCTCGACCACCACCGGCGACGGCGGCATGACACAGGAAGAACGCCGCTCGTCGAAGACGCTGGTCTACCAGTGCCTGCCTTCGCGCTACGGCTTCAATCCCGACGACGTGCGCCGCGCCGATGCGATCGAAGTGGTGATCGGCCAGGGCGCGAAGCCGGGCGGCGGCGGCATGCTGCTCGGCCAGAAAGTCAACCCGCGCGTCGCGTCGATGCGCACGCTGCCGGCCGGCGTCGACCAGCGCTCGGCGAGCCGTCACCCCGACTGGACCGGCCCGGACGACCTCGCGATCAAGATCCAGGAATTGCGCGAGATCACCGACTGGGAAAAGCCGATCTACGTAAAGGTCGCGGCGACTCGCACCTTCAACGACGTGAAGCTCGCGGTGCATGCGGGCGCGGACGTGGTGGTGATCGACGGTATGCAGGGCGGCACTGCTGCCACGCAAAGCTGCTTCATCGACAACGTGGGCATTCCGACGCTCGCGGCCGTGCGCCAGGCAGTGGACGCGCTCGAAGACCTCGGTATGAAGGGGAAGGTGCAGCTGATCGTGTCGGGCGGCATCCGCACCGGCGCTGATGTCGCGAAGGCCCTCGCGCTCGGCGCGGACGCGGTGGCGATCGGCCAGGGCGTGCTGATGGCGCTCGGCTGCAACAGCGAGAGCTACTTCCAGAGCGGCGCGCTGCATCCGGCGGTGGCGGACTACGCGGCGCTGAACACCGCGCCGGGTTTCTGCCATCACTGCCATACGGGCAAGTGCCCGGTCGGCGTGACGACGCAGGACGTGATCCTCGAAAAGCGGCTCGAACCGGAAGAGGGCGCGCGTCGCGTGAAGAACTATCTGAAGACGCTGACGATGGAGCTGACCACCATCGCGCGTGCGTGCGGCAAGCAGAACGTGCATCACCTGGAGCCGGAAGACCTGGTCGCGCTGACCGTCGAAGCGGCTGCGATGGCGCGGGTGCCGCTCGCGGGCACGTCGTGGATTCCGGGGATGAATCTGTGTTGAAGCACCGGTAGCAGGCAGTCAGTAGCAAATCGGCGCGCGCCGGCGAGGAGGCCGTCGCGCGCGGCTTTCCACGCGCGAGCGGGCTCCCCGCCGGCGCCGTATCCAGCTTTCATCTCAACCGCGTCTTGTGATGGCCGTGCGCAGCACGCGTCGCATCCGACGCATTTCGACAGGCTCGTGTAATGAAAAAATTGGGCTCACTCCTCGCAGTGGCTGGCGTACTGGCGTTTTCGATTCCGGCGCTCGCGCAGGGCGCGGCCGCGCCGGCGCCGAACAAGGGCGACACCGCATGGATGATCGTCGCAACGCTGCTCGTCGTGATGATGGCGGCGCCGGGTCTCGGTCTCTTTTACGGCGGCATGGTGCGCGCGAAGAACATGCTGTCGGTGCTGATGCAGACGCTCGTGGTCTTCTGTCTGCTCGGCGTGCTGTGGGCCGTGTACGGCTATAGCATCGCGTTCACCGAAGGCAATGCGTTCTTCGGCGGCTTCAGCAAGCTGTTCCTCAACGGCGTGACGCCCGACAGCACCGCGCCCACCTTCAGCAAGGGCGTGGTGATTCCCGAATACATCTACGTGTCGTTCCAGCTGACCTTCGCGGCGATCACGCCAGCGCTGATCGTCGGCGGAATCGCGGAGCGCGCGAAATTTTCCGCGGTGCTGGCCTTCATGGTGCTGTGGTTCACGTTCTCGTATCTGCCGATCGCGCACATGGTCTGGTACTGGCCAGGCCCCGACGCGTACACGAGCGCGGCAGCTGCCGACAAGGCCAATGCGACTGCGGGCTTCCTGTTCCAGAAGGGAGCGCTCGACTTTGCGGGCGGCACGGTCGTGCACATCAACGCAGGCATCGCGGCGCTGGTCGGGGCGATCATGATCGGCAAGCGCGTCGGCTACGGCCGCGAGCACATGGCGCCGCACAGCCTGACGATGACAATGATTGGCGGCTCGCTGTTGTGGGTCGGCTGGTTCGGCTTCAACGTCGGCTCGAATCTCGAAGCGAATGGCGCGGCCGCGCTGGCCTTCGTGACGACGCTGCTCGCGACCTGCGCGGCGACCGTGTCGTGGACTGTCGTCGAATGGACCTTCAAGCGCAAGCCGTCGATGCTCGGCGCGGTGTCCGGCGCGATTGCGGGGCTCGTCGTGATTACGCCGGCCTGCGGCTTCGTCGGCCCGATGGGCGCGATCGTGATGGGCTTCATCGCGGGCGGCCTGTGCTACTGGGGCGTGAATGGCCTCAAGCGGCTGCTCGGCGTCGACGATTCGCTCGACGTGTTCGGCGTGCACTGCGTCGGCGGCATTGCTGGCGCACTGCTGACGGGCGTGTTCGCGTCGCCGAAGCTGGGGGGCACCGGTGTCTACGACTACGTCGCCGGCAAGGTCGGCGAATACGACATGGCCGGCCAGCTGATCTCGCAATGCTGGGGCGTGGGCACGTCGCTGGTGTGGTCGGCGGTGGTGTCGGTGATTGCGTTCAAGCTCGTCGATCTCGTGATCGGCCTGCGCGTCGATCAGGACGGCGAGCGCGAAGGGCTCGATGTCAGCTCGCATGGGGAGTCGGCTTATCACGGGTGATGGGTCGACCGATGCATCTACCCTCGTAGCGGTCCGCATCGGCCCGCTACAGTGCCTCCCCCTGTGTGCGAGGCTGACGCGGCCGTGCCTCTGCGGCGCCCTTCGACGCTGTTGCCAACGCTGGCTACGCCGGTCCGACCAGCGGTAAATCCTCGGCAGCACATTTATTTTTGATCGTTTTATTGTACGTCATAGTATGGCATACCATAATTCAAGGAGCGTCGATTCGCGCTGCGCTGCGAATTGATCCGTTATCCGAATGGTTGCCGCGCATCAGCCGAACGAGCCGAATCGTCAATGCGAAGCAGTCGGCTGGCTGAACGAAAACACAACGAAACCACCACACGTAACCACAATCACCTTCTTCCCGGAGAAAGACATGAGCAGCAGAAGCATCCCGCTGTTTGCACCGCTTGCCGTTCTTTGCGCGATAACGCTTGCGGCAGGACCGGCCCTCGCCGCAGACCCGATCGTGTTCACGAGCTGGGGCGGCACCACGCAATCGTCGCAGCAGAAGGATTGGGCGCAGCCGTTCACGCAGGCGAGCGGCACCAACGTGCTGATGGACGGCCCGACCGACTACGGCAAGCTGAAGGCGATGGTCGATAGCGGCAACGTCAGCTGGGACGTGGTGGACGTGGAGGGCGACTTCGCATACGCCGCGCAGAAGGCTGGCCTCGTTGAGCCGATCGACTACGCGGTGGTGAAGAAAGACGAACTCGACCCGCGCTTCACCAGCCCCGGCGCGGTGGGCAGTTTCTACTACTCGTTCGTGCTCGGCTACAACAAGTCGAGCTTCAAGGGCGCGCAGCCGCAAACGTGGGCCGACCTGTTCGACACGAAAAAGTACCCAGGCAAGCGCACGTTCTACAAGTGGTCCGCGCCGGGCGTGCTCGAAATCGCGTTGCTCGCGGACGGCGTGCCGGCGAACAAGCTCTATCCACTCGACCTCGACCGCGCGTTCAAAAAGCTCGACACGATCAAGAGCGACATCGTCTGGTGGAGCGGCGGCGCGCAGTCGCAGCAGTTGCTGGCGTCGGGCGAAGCACCCATCGGTATGTTCTGGAACGGGCGTCTCCATGCGCTCGAACAGACAGGCGTGCCGGTCGGCATTTCGTGGAATCAGAACCTGACGGCCGCCGACATGCTGGTGGTGCCGAAGGGCGCGAAGCACAAGGCCGAGGCGATGAAGTTCCTCGCCGCGGCGACGAGTCCCGAGGCTCAGGCAAAGTTCGCGCAGGATACCGGCTACGCGCCGATCAACGTGAAGTCGGCCGCGATGATGCCGCCGGCGGTCGCGAAGACCATGCCGGATCAGTACAAGGCCTCGCAGATCAACCTCGACATGAAGTACTGGGCCGACAATCGCGATGCGATCGCGAAGCGCTGGTACGCGTGGCAATCGAAGTAAGGCAACACGGCATGCACGCGCGGCGCCTGTGAAGACACCGCACGCCGCGCACGCCGGAACTGAAACATGCAGGAGAGGCACCCATGCCCAATGTATTGAGTAGCGTCACGCATTCGCCGGCGCAGCCCGCGCGCCGGCGGCGCGACTGGCGCAACATCCGTCTGTTGATACCGGGGCTCCTGCTCCTCGTGATTTTCTTCCTGCTGCCGGTGCTCTCGCTGCTGCTGCGCAGCGTGCTCGAGCCGACGCCGGGGCTGCACAACTACGAGCAACTGCTCGGCTCGTCCACGTATCTGCGCGTGTTCGGGAACACGTTTCTCGTGGCGACCGTCGTGACCGTGGCGACGGTGGTGATCGGTTTTCCTACCGCGTGGCTGCTCGCCATCGCGCCGCGCAAGCTGAGTTCGCTGCTGTTCTCGGTGATGCTGCTCTCCATGTGGACCAATCTGCTCGCGCGCACGTTCGCGTGGATGGTGCTGCTGCAATCGACCGGCCCGATCAATCGCGTGCTGATGGCGATTGGCGTGATTCACGAGCCGCTCGCGCTGGTCAACAACCTGGTCGGCGTGACGATCGGCATGACCTACATCATGCTGCCGTTTCTCATCATGCCGCTGCATGCCACGTTGCGCGCCATCGACCCGTCGACGCTGCGCGCCGCAGCCGTGTGCGGTGCGAGCCGCTGGCAGGCGTTCTGGAAAATTCTCGTGCCGCTCGCGATGCCCGGCATCGCGTCGGGCGCGCTGATGGTGTTCGTGATGGCGCTCGGTTATTTCGTCACGCCAGCGCTGCTGGGCGGCGCGCAATACATGATGCTCGCCGAACTGATCGCGCAGCTGGTGCAGGAACTGCTGAACTGGGGTCTCGCCGGCGCTGCCGCGCTGGTGTTGCTCGCCGTGACCTTGTCGCTGTACGCGCTGCAATTGCGCTTCATGGACCGATCGCACACTTCGGCCGGAGGAGTCTGACATGTTGCTCGATTTCGATCGTCTGGGCGCTTTGCGCTATGCGCTTTTGGCGATTGGCGCCGCTGTCGCGCTGTTCCTGCTACTGCCGATCGCGTTCATCGTCGCGCTGTCGTTCGGCGATTCGCAATGGCTGATCTTTCCGCCGCCGGGCTGGACGCTCGAATGGTATCGGCAGCTATTCACCGATCCCGGCTGGCTCGACTCGCTGCTCACCAGCGCGAAGCTCGCGGTGATCGTGACGGTGCTGTCCGTGCTGATCGGCTTTCTCGCATCGCTTGCGCTGGTGCGCGGCCGATTTCGCGGCCGCAACGTCGTCAAGGCATTCTTTCTGACGCCGATGGTGCTGCCGGTGGTGGTGCTGGCCGTCGCCCTGTATGCGTTCTTCCTGCGAATCGGCATGAACGGCACGATGACGGGCTTCGTGATCGGCCACCTGATCATCGCGCTGCCGTTCTCGATCATTTCGATCAGCAATTCGCTGGCGAGCTTCGACACCGCGCTCGAAGACGCCGCGCTGATCTGCGGCGCGGCGCCGCTCGAAGTGAAACTGCGCGTGACGTTGCCCGCGATCCGTCTCGGCCTGTTTGCCGCCGCGATTTTCGCGTTCCTCGCGTCGTGGGACGAGGTCGTGGTGTCGATCTTCATGTCGAGCCCGACGCTGCAGACGCTGCCGGTGCGAATCTGGGCCACGCTGCGCCAGGACCTGACACCGGTGGTTGCCGCAGCGTCCTCGCTGCTCGTTGCACTTACGACCATTCTGATGCTGGCGGGCGCCACTTTGCGCCACGTCCGCTAGTACACGAATACACGAACACTCGAATTACGCCTTAACAGAGGTGATGCCATGACCACCGCATTCCTGCAAATCCAGCGTCTGCGCAAGACTTACGACGACGTCGTCGCCATCGACCAGGTTTCGCTCGATGTGCGCAAGGGCGAATTCATGACGTTTCTCGGCCCGTCGGGCTCGGGCAAGAGCACGACGCTGTACATCGTCGCGGGCTTTCAGGAGCCGACCGAAGGCCGCGTGCTGCTGGACGGCAAGCCGCTCCTTTCCGTCGCGCCGAACAAGCGCAACATCGGCATGGTGTTTCAGCGCTACACGCTGTTTCCGCACTTGACGGTGGGGCAGAACGTGGGTTTCCCGCTGCGCGTGCGCCGCCGCCCTGAAGCGGAAATCCGCAAGAAGGTGGATCAAATGCTGGAACTCGTGCACCTCGGCGAATTCCGCGACCGCATGCCCGCGCAACTCTCGGGCGGCCAGCAGCAGCGCGTGGCGATTGCGCGCGCGCTCGCTTACGACCCGCCCGTGCTGCTGATGGACGAACCGCTCTCCGCGCTCGACAAGAAACTGCGCGAGGAAATCCAGCTGGAACTGCGCCGCATCCACCAGGAAACCGGCGTGACGATTCTCTACGTGACGCACGACCAGGAAGAAGCGCTGCGTCTATCCGACCGTATTGCGGTGTTCGACAAGGGTTGCATCGAACAATGCGGCACCGGCGAAGAGCTTTACGCGAATCCGGCTTCGCGGTTCGTCGCGAATTTCATTGGCAATTCAAACTTTTTGCCGGTGAGGATCACTGCGCGCGATGCGGCGCAGTCTAGCGCGGTGTTCCCGAGCGGCCATGCGGTCGAGGCGGCGGGCAGCGCAGCGCTCGCCGTGGGCAACGACGGCACACTGATGGTGCGCCCCGAGCAGATCCGCATTCGCGCGGCGGAGAAGGCGGCGAGCAGCGTCGGCCTCCCCGTCACCGTGCGCGACATCACGTATCTCGGCGACGCGATGCATTACTCCGTCACCACGCCGTGGGAACAGAATATGTCCGTGCGGATGGCGGCGGGCGAACATCGCGACAGCGGCCTCGTGATCGGCACGCAGGCGTGGATCGACTGGGATACGCGCGACACGCGTTTCTTCGCGCAGGCTTGCATGATCCGAACCCCTCCCTGAAAGTCGAGCGGCGCACCACCACGCTGCGCGAACTTGCGCTCGAAAAAATGCGCAGCGCGATCTTCGACTCGCGCTTCCAGCCGGGCGACCGGCTGGTGGAGCGGACGTTGTGCGAAGAACTCGGTGTGAGCCGCACGATGGTGCGCGAAGTGCTGCGTCATCTGGAAACGGAAGGGCTCGTCGACACGCTGCCGAATCATGGGCCGATTGTCGCCGTGCTCGACCTGAAGACGGTGGCGGAGATCTACGAGATTCGCGGCCTGCTGGAAGGCGAGGCCGCTGCCGCATGCGCCCGTCTCGCGGACGATGCCACGGCGGACGAACTCGAATCGCTGATCGGCCATATCCAGCTCGCGTTTCACGACAAGGACTACCGCGCGGTGCGCGCGTTCACCACGTCGCTCTACGAGCGCATGTTCACGGCGGGGCGCAAGCACGTGGCGTGGGAAATCGTGCAGTCGCTGACGGCGCGCATCAACCGGCTGCGCGCGCTCACCATCGCATCCGACAACCGCGGCGGCCAAGCCGGGCTCGAAATGCGTCAGATACTCGTGGTGATCCGCGCGCGTGATGCCATGGCGGCGCACCGTGCCGCCGTCGCGCATGTAAGCCGGGTCGCCGAAATCGCGACCGCGTTATTAAACGACGGGCAGGCGAAACTGCCTTTCAAACGCGTGGGGTAACGCTCGGGCCGTCGCAGTGCAAGCATTCCACACACACGAAGAGGAGATGGCATGACAATCCGTGGTTGGACGCCGGGCCTATGCGGGTCTTTCGGATACGCGCTTCGGGGCGGTGACACCGGGACGTCAGTACGATTCGGTGGTCGACTATCTGCAGCCGCTGACCGAGCCGGGTCAACTCGGCGGGCCGCTCGTCCATGCAGGCGACATCGACAACACGGATAACTCGTTCCGCGCGGATAACGCGATCAAATATGCGAGCCCGAAGATCGGCGGGCTGACGTTCGGCGGTCTCTATTCGTTCACCAACACGAATGCGCCGGGGCGCGGCACCACCGATCTGTGGCGCGTGGGCGCGAATTACGCGTTCGGCGGCTTCAACGGGGCGGGCGCTTACCTGTTCGCGAAGAATCCCGCACTGCCGCTGAGCGACGGCGATTACGTGAGCAACACTACCGGCGCCGCAATCGGCGCGAGCGGCCCGTTCAGCTACGTGGGCAACGCGTCGAACGAACAGGTGTTCGGCGCTGCGAGCAACTATGCGCTTGGTTCGGCCACGCTCGGCCTCGACCACACGAACACCAAGTTCAACAACGCGAACGGCACGCAGGGGCGGTGATCTTCACCAACTACGAAGCATGGGGCCGTTACTACCTGGCGCCCCGCGTGGTACGTGGGCGCGCAATACGTGTACACGCACGGCAGCGTCGGTTACGAGCAGTCCGTGCCGCTGTATCACCAGGTCGGGCTGACCACGCCCTATTCGCTCTCCAAGCGCACGTCGCTGTACGTGACGGACGTGTGGCAGAAGGCGGCGGGCGCGGCGACCAACGCGGACATTTTCGACGGCTCGGTGGGCTCGGCTTCGCCGAACAATCACCAGACCATGGTGCGCGTGGGCATGTATCACCAGTTTCAAGCCAGACGGCTCAGGCCAGGGCTTCGTGCCGGAGCAGAGCACCGTTTCGCCTTGATTCGACATCGCGCGATCCGGAGAAAGCCGGTTTGTGCGACATTTTTTTTGCAACGCTTCAGGAGCGACTATGGAATTGGGAACCCAGTTGAGGAACCCGGCGCTGTTTCGGCAGCAGGCTTACGTGAACGGCGAATGGCAGGACGCGGCCAGCGGGGAATCGTTCGAGGTGCGCGATCCCGCAACGGGCGACCTGGTGGGGCGCGTCCCGTTGATGGGCGCGAACGAAACGCGTCACGCAATTGACGCCGCCAACGCCGCATGGCCCGCCTGGCGCAAGAAAACCGCGAAAGAGCGCGGCGCGATTCTGCGCAAATGGCACGACCTGATGATGGAAAACGCCGACGGCCTCGCGCTGATCCTCTCGACGGAACAGGGCAAGTCGCTCGCGGAAGCGAAGGGCGAGATTGACTACGCGGCTTCGTTCTTCGAATGGTTCGCCGAGGAAGGCAAGCGCGTGTACGGCGACACCATTCCGACGCCGGCCGGCGACCGCCGCATTGTCGTGGTGAAGGAGCCGGTGGGCGTATGCGCCGCGATCACACCCTGGAATTTCCCCGCCGCCATGATCACGCGCAAGGTCGGCCCGGCTCTCGCGGCCGGTTGCACGATCGTTGTGAAACCCGCCGAAGCTACGCCGTTTTCCGCACTGGCGCTCGCCGTGCTCGCCGAACAGGCGGGCGTGCCGCCCGGCGTGTTGAGCATCGTGACGGGCGACCCGAAGGCGATTGGCGGCGAGCTGACGTCGAACCCGGTGGTCCGCAAGCTGTCGTTCACGGGATCGACGGGCGTGGGCCGTCTGCTGATGAGCCAGTGCGCGCCGACCGTCAAGAAGGTGTCGCTCGAACTGGGCGGCAACGCGCCGTTCATCGTTTTCGACGACGCCGATCTGGACGCGGCAGTGGAAGGCGCCATCGCCTCGAAGTATCGCAACAGCGGGCAGACGTGCGTGTGCACGAACCGCTTCTATGTGCACGACGCCGTGTACGACCAGTTCGCGGAGAAGCTCGCCGCGGCCGTTGCGCAACTGAAAGTGGGCCGCGGCACCGAGCCGGGCGTCACACAAGGGCCGCTGATCAACGAGGCCGCCGTACAGAAGGTGGAGACGCACGTTGCGGATGCGCTGGCGAAAGGCGCGTCCATCGTGACGGGCGGCAAGCGTCACACGCTCGGCCACGGCTTTTTCGAGCCAACGGTGTTGCGCGACGTCACGCCGGATATGCAGGTTTCAACCGACGAAACCTTCGGCCCGCTCGCGCCGCTGTTCCGCTTCAGCACCGACGAAGACGTGATCCGCTTCGCCAACGACACCGAATTCGGCCTGGCCGCCTACTTCTACAGCCGCGACATTGGCCGCGTGTGGAAGGTGGCGGAAGCGCTGGAGTACGGCATGGTCGGCATCAACACGGGGCTGATTTCGAACGAGGTCGCGCCGTTCGGCGGCGTCAAGCAGTCGGGCATCGGACGCGAAGGCTCGCACTACGGCATCAGCGATTACGTGGTCATCAAATATCTGTGCATGGCGGTCTGACATGACACGCCGCGCAAAAGGGGACGCTCGAACATGAATACCTGGTCATCCAGAAACAATGAAACGGGCGCGGCCCGAATGCGCGACGCCGCGCCGGATCAGCTGGAAGCCGGCGCGGTCGGCATACCGTTGACGGTCACGATACGCGTCGTGGCCGTCTGTCTCGCGATGATTCTCGCGGAAGGCTACGACGTCGCGATCTACGGCGCCGTGCTGCCGATGCTTCAGCACGGCACGAACTGGTCGCTGTCCCCGTTCCAGCTGGGCGCGATTGCAAGCTGCTCGCTCGCGGGCATGATGATCGGCGCAATGGGTGCGGGCACCGTGAGCGACGTGATTGGCCGCCGGTGGGTCCTGCTCGGGAGCGTGGCGCTCTTCTCGGTGATGATGGCGGCCGCCGCGCTCGCGCCGACGCCCACTTTCTTCGTGATCGCGCGCGTGATTGGCGGTCTAGGCCTGGGCGGCGTGGTGCCGACCGCCGCCGCGCTAACCGTCGAATATTCTCCGCCGCACCGCCGCTCGTTCAACTATGCGCTGATCTACACCGGCTATTCGCTCGGCGGCATTCTCGTCGCGCTGCTGGCCATCGCGTGGCTACCCACGCACGGCTGGCGCTGGATGTTCGGCCTTGGCGCGGTGCCGCTGCTGCTGATACTCGTGTCGGGGCCGTCGCTGCCGGAATCGCTCGATTTTCTGATTGGCAAAAAGCGCTTTGCGCAGGCGCGGGCTTTGGCGGGCAAGCTGGGCGTGCGTCACCCACGGCTCGAAAACATAAACACTGAAAGCGCGGATCAAGCTGCGCATCTGACAGAAGCCAGTGCCGCCGCGCCGGTGTGTTCGCTGTTCGACCGCTCGTTCATTCACGCGACGCTCGCCTTCTGGATCGCCATGTTCATGGGCCTGCTTCTGTTGTATGGGCTCAGCACGTGGCTGCCTCAACTCATGCGCAAGGCCGGATATCCGCTCGGCTCCAGTCTCGCGCTGCTGATGACGCTCAATCTCGCCGCCGCGCTCGGTTCGCTGTCGGGCGGCGCGGTTGCCGATCGCATCGGCTCGAAACGCGTGGTGAGCACGTTGTTTCTGCTGGCGGCGGCGAGCTTGTGCGCGCTGCCGTTTGCGCATGGCGTGGTGTTGACGTATGTGCTCGTGGCGATCGCAGGCGTGGGGAGCATCGGCAACACCATGCTGCTGGGCGGCTACGTCACGCAGTACTACCCGCCGCACAACCGCGCGACCGGCATTGGCTGGGCGCTCGGCATTGGGCGTTTTGGCGCGATTGCAGGACCGATGATTGGCGGCGTGCTCGCGCAATGGAACGTGGTGCTCGCGTGGAATTTCTTCGTGTTTGCCGCAGCCGGCTTGTTGGCGGCCATTGCGGTGCTGATGGTGCCGAACAGGCGCGGACTGCCAACGTCCGCGTGATCCTGGATTTCCACCTGCTACTCATACAATGAAAACCATCAAAAACATACCGATAGCCAGCAAGATCTTCGTCGCGTTTTCGGGGGCGATTGCCGTGTTCATGGTCAGCGCAGGCATCTGTCTTTACAGCGTGCGCGCGATCGACCAGAAACAGCGGCAGATCGAAGCGTCAGAGCAGATGGTGCATCTGCTCGACGAGGGGACCAGCGACTATCTGAACATCATCTGGGCCGTGCTCGCGAACAACCTGAACGGGCAAGTGTCGCACGGAAAATGGATCGTCGACCATCGCGCGGATTTTGGCGGCCGGCTCGCGCAATTTCAGAAGCTGGACGACACGCCGCGCGGTGCGGCGCTCGTTGCCGACACGCAGCGCGAATACGATGCGTGGCTGAACACCGTAGTCGATCCGCTCGTGGCAATGCGCAAGAAAGTGGGTGCGTTCGAGGTGAACGTCAGTGACCTGTCCGCGTTGACGGAGAGCTTCGGCTCGTATCTGGGCACCGATAAACTGATCGCCGCGCTTGGCAAACTGCAAAAATACGAGGAGCAAAGCGTCGCGGACAACCGCGCGCAACTGGACACGCTACGCATCACGATTTACGCGAGCGCGGTCACGGCGTCCCTGCTGGCTGTACTCGCGGCGGTTCTCGCGGGACGCTGGCTGTCGCGCTCCATTTCGCGTCCGTTGAAGCAGGCCGTTTCGGTGGCGACGTGCGTGGCCGAGGGCAATCTGACGAACCGCATCGAGGCGGAATCGACGGACGAAACGGGGCAGTTGATGCTGGCCATGAAGGCGATGAACCAGAGCCTGTTGGGGATTGTGGGTGGCGTGGGCAATAGCGCGGACCGCATTGCGTCCGCTTCGAGCGAAATCGCGGCGGGCAATCTCGATCTGTCGTCGCGCACCGAGGAGCAGGCCAGCTCGCTCGAAGAAACGGCCGCGAGCATGACGCAACTCACGGAGACCGTCCGCCAGAATGCGGACAACGCGCGCGAGGCCAGCACGCTCGCCACGCGTGCGTCGGGCATGGCGGAAACCGGCAATGAAGCGGTGCATGGCATGGTCGAAGCGATTGGGCGCATGAGCGAAAGTTCGACGCAGATTTCGGAGATCACGGCGGTGATCGAAGGCATTGCGTTCCAGACCAATATTCTCGCGCTGAACGCCGCCGTGGAAGCCGCGCGTGCCGGCGATCAGGGACGGGGCTTCGCGGTCGTCGCCAACGAAGTGCGCTCGCTCGCGCAGCGTTCGGCCACGGCGGCGCGTGAGATCAAGGAGATCATCGGCGCATCCGTGGAGACGATTCAGAGCGGCGCGCGGCAGGCGCAGGACGCCGGCGGCACGATCGCCGAAGTGAAGCGCGCGATCAAACAGGTGGCGGATATTGTCGGCGAGATCGCTGCGGCTTCCGGTGAGCAGAGCCGTGGCATCGAGCAGGTGAATCAGGCAGTGAATCTGATGGACAAGGTCACGCAGCAGAATGCGGCGCTGGTGGAACAGGCTGCTGCGGCGGCTCAGTCGCTGGAGAACGAAGCGCTCGATTTGAAGAACGCCGTCTCGGTGTTCAACGTCACGGCGTAAGCGGCAGAAAATGGGCAGAGCAGAGCATAAAGCGTCGGCCCAAAAGAAAACCGGCTCGTTGCAACAACGAGCCGGTTTCGCATGAAGCCTTTGAAACGAACCGCTTACTCGGAAGCTGCTGCACCTGCCGGCGTGCGTTGCGGGGACCGCGAACCGTTGCCCGGCACGATCAGGTAGTAGGCGAGGGCGGTAGCAACCAGACCCACGATCCACGAAACGTCTGCGCCGCCCAGCAGCGAGGCCCACGGGCCGTGGAAGAAGCTTTCTTCCATGAACGGCACCTGAATCGCAATGCCGAACACGTACAGCACGATAGCCTTGACGTTGAACGCGCCGTACATGCCGCCATTGCTGCTGATGATCTCGTCAACGTGGTAGTGACGCTTGTTGATCAGGTAGAAGTCGACCAGGTTGATCGCAATCCACGGCGCGAGCACGATACGCATCGCAAAGATCGCATTCAGGAAGATCGCGATGAAGTTGCTCGACGCCCACAATGCCGTGCCCGTCGAAGCAATCAGCAGAACAGCGGACACCACTACGCGCACCGCGCGGCCCGGGACCCAGTGCGGGCGGAACGTCTGCGCAGCCGTGATGAACGACAGCACCGCGCCATACAGATTCATGCCGTTATGGCCAATGATGTTGATCAGGAACAGGAAGATCAGCACGTAGCCGAACACGCCCGTTTGCGAGCGGATAGCCTGCATGGCGTCGGTCGAATGACCCGTGCTCACCGCGACCACGCCAAACACGAACGCGAAGATCGTCCCGAGCGAGGTGCCGAAGTAGGTGAACGCGAACGTCTTCACGAAGCCCGTGGAGCGCGGCAGATAGCGCGAATAGTCGGATGTGTAGGGCGCGAAGCTGATCTACCACACGGCGCAGAGGCCGAACATGGCGAACCAGCCGGCGAGATCGAAATGGCCTTGCGGAGTACTTCGGCGTTCAGTCCCGGCGCCATCAAAATCATGCCGATCAGGAGCGCGCTGCCCATGAACCATGCGCCCACCTTGTTGAAACGGTGAATGAAGTGATAACCGATCACGCCGACGAGCGTCGCGAGAATCGCGCCGATCACCGTGGCCGCATGAATCGGCGCGGAATGGCAGCGTGCAGCGTCTTGCCCGCGAGAATGATGTTGGAGACGAAGAAGCCGAGGTAGATCAGCGTGGTGAAACCCACCACGAGCAGCGAACCGTAACGGCCGAATTGCGCGTGGCTCTGGATCATCTGCGGGGCGCCGACGAGCGGTCCCTGTGCGGAAGTGAGCGCGTGAAAGATCGCGCCGAAAAACTGACCCGCGACGATCGCGAACAGTGCGCTCATCACGTCGAGGTGGAATACAAGCACCGAGGTTGCGCCGGAAATCACGGCCAGCGGCGCGACGTTCGTGCAGAACCACAGGGTGAAAAGATCGGCCGGTTTGCCGTGGCGGTTCTCCGGGGCAACATACTCGATCGAGTTGCTTTCAATGGTCAGAACGCTGTTATCGTTCGCCGGGTTCGTCATCATGTCTCCATTGTTATTGCCAGGCTGCGCCGCGCCGCGCGCGTGGTGCGCGTGACGTAGTGCGGCCTCTACTGCTCGGAGGTGCTGTGGGTTGCTTCAATTCGCTTCGCGTTAGCGAGACTCGAGGCGGCGCGACGGCGTGAGCGGGCGCTTCAACAAATGAACGCGTCAGCGCATGGACGCTTTAGCGCATCACGAACGGGTCGCTGATCGGATCGTCCGACGTGCGAAGCCACACGGACTTCGTAGTCGTATATTCGAGCGCGGCGGCGAATCCGCCTTCACGGCCATGGCCCGAGAGGCCAAAGCCGCCGAACGGCACGAGCGGCGACATCGCCCGGTACGTGTTGATCCACACGACGCCCGAGCGCACCCGCTTCGACACGCGGTGCGCACGCGTGAGGTTGGTCGTGAAGATACCGGCCGCGAGACCGTAGACGGTGCTGTTGGCTTTCTCGATGGCTTCCTGTTCGGTGCTGAAAGTGTCGACGGAAAGCACCGGGCCGAACAGTTCTGTCGTGATGCTGTCCGCGTTCGAGACGCCCGTGCAATCGAGAATGATCGGCGCGTAGTAGAAGCCCGCACGGTCGATCGTCTTGTCGCCCGTCAGCACTTTCGCGCCCTGGTTCACGGACTCCGCGACCACGGTTTCGATGTGGCGTAGTTGGCGCTCGGTACAAAGCGGGCCGTATTCGGTCGCCATCTCGTTCGGCATGCCGACCTGAATGCGCGACACGCGCTCCACCAGCCGCGCGAGAAACTCGTCCTTGACCGATGCCTCGACCAGCAGACGAGAACCCGCCACGCAGCTTTGTCCCGTCGCCGCGAAAATCGCCGCGACCTGCGCATTCACGGCGCTCTGAATGTCCGTGTCCGCGAAAACGATGAAAGGCGATTTGCCGCCGAGTTCCAGCGACACCTTCGCCAGATTGTTCGCCGTGTTCGCGATAATGTGCTTCGCGGTCTGCGGGCCGCCGGTGAAGGCCACCTTGTCCACCTCCGGGTGGCCACTCAGCACCGCGCCGTATTCCGGGCCGAGGCCTGTGATCACGTTGACCACGCCCGCAGGGAAACCGGCTTCATGCACTACGCGCGCGAATTCGAGCAGCGGGCCGGGCGCTTCCTCGGACGCCTTCAGCACGACCGTGCAGCCAGCTGCAAGCGCCGGGCCGAGCTTCACCGCCGAGAGGAACAACTGGCTATTCCACGGGACGATCGCGGCCACCACGCCCACCGGCTGGCGGTCGAGCCATACCTGCATGTCCGGCTTGTCCACCGGAATATGGCTGCCTTCAATCTTGTGCGCGATGCCCGCGTAATAGCGGTAGTACTCCACCACGTACGCAATCTGGCTGGACGTTTCGCGGATGATCTTGCCGGTATCGTTCGTTTCGATTTCAGCCAGACGCGGCGCGGCCTTTTCGAGCAGATCGGCAAGTTTGAACAGCAGCTTGCCTCGCGCGGACGCGGTGAGCCCCGCCCACGCGGAATCGGTCAGCGCGCGGCTCGCCGCTTCCACGGCGCGGTTCACTTCGTCCGTGCGTGCTTCGGGCATCTGCGCCCACACTTCGCCCGTGGACGAGTTCACGCTGCCGAACTTCGCGGCGCCCGCTTCGAAGCGGCCGTCGACATAAAGCTGGAAATCGAAACTCATGAGATTACGTCCTCACTGAAATGCGGGCATCACTTCGTTGATCATGCGTTCGAGCGACGCTTTCTTGCGCTCGAAGCTCATGCCGGTGTCGATCCAGAACGAGTACTCGTTGATGCCGAGCCCCTCGTACTTCTTCAGGCGAGCGATCACTTCTTCCGGCGTGCCGATCACGTTGTTCTTGCGCATGGCTTCCGGCGTGTAGAGCGGATGCGCGGCAATTTCCTCGCTGGAGAGGGGCTTGATCATGCCGCGGCTCACCGGGCGCTCGTTCTTGAACCACGCGCCGAAGTAGTTGTAGAACACGTTCACCTCGTCGGCGGCCACCTGCGCGTCGTCTTCGTTGCTCGCCACGTACGTGTGACGCAGCAGCATGATCTGCGGGCGCGGCATGTCGCTGAACTTCTCGCACGCGGCGTTGAAATGGCCGACCAGCTTTTCGACTTCCTCATCGCCCAGATGCAGCGGCGTGACCTGCACGTTGCAGCCGTTCGCGACCGCGAATTCGTGGCTGTTCGGGTCGCGTGCGGCGACCCATATCGGCGGATGCGGACGTGGCAGCGGCAGCGGCGACGACGTGGTGGACGGGAATTTCCAGAACTCGCCTTCGTGCGCGTAGTCGCCCTCCCACAGCTTTTTCACGGCCGGAATCAGTTCGCGCATGCGCTCACCCGCGTTCCAGGCGTCGAGGCCCGGCATCAGACGTTCATATTCGAACGAATACGCGCCGCGCGCAATGCCCAGTTCCAGACGGCCGTTGGTGATGATGTCGGTCATCGCCGCTTCGCCGGCGAGCTTGATCGGGTGCCAGAACGGCGCGATCACGGTGCCGGTGCCGAGCCGCACGTTCTTCGTCTTGTTCGCGAGATCCGCGAGATTGATGAACGGGTTCGGCGCGATCGTGAAGTCCATGCCGTGGTGCTCGCCGGTCCAGATGGCGTGCATGCCAGCGCGGTCCGCGATCTGGCACAGCTCGACCATCTCGTCGTATAGCTGCTTCTGGCTGGTCTGTTCGGAGACGCGCTCCATGTGAACGAAGAGGGAGAAACGCACGGGTGTGTGATTCACACACATCGTTTCAACTAAGAGCGGCTAACACAACCTGGACATGAGGCCATGAAAGCCATATCCTGGCGGCATGGCCAGACGAAAAATCAGTAACGAGTTATGGTCGGCGCTGGAGCCGCTAATTCCGGTGTTCACACCGTCGCCCAA
>NZ_JAAGPN010000115.1:0-25817 GCF_017104805.1 Paraburkholderia sp. Ac-20347
CGACGGCGGCGTCCACGTCGGCGGCGCTCGCGGCGGACACGCGCGCAACCGGTTGCCCGCTGCACGGATCGATCAGCTCGAGCGGCGCGCCTTCGCCATGCCGCCATTCGCCATCGACGAATACGCCCGGCTCCACGGCCGCGAGTACGGTCTCGCGCTTCATGCTGAGACCTCCAGCGCGTTCGCTTCGTTCACGTCGTGCTGCACGGCCACGCAGGCGTGCGGCGACAGATGCTCGTGCACGGCGATCCAGCCGGCGCCCTCGCGCGCGAATACGATCGTCTCGCGCTCGACCAGCGTCTCGCGGCCCGCATGCGTGCTCACCTGCGTGCGCACGTTGTGCGTGAAGATCGCGACGTCGCCGAGACACTGCACGGCGCGCTCGCTCGACTCGCAGCCGAGCACGGCGAAACCGTCGTCGCGTTCCCACTGACGCCACAGCGCCTCGTAGGCCGCGCGCGTCGGCAGCGCTTCGCTCACGTGATGAAACACGAAATTGGCGTGCGGCGCGAAGGCCGCGAAATAGGCGTCGCGGTCGTGGCGCGCGAACGATGCGATCAGCGCATCGGCGGCGGCCAGGACGGCGGTCTCGGTGGAAGTCGGGGTCTCGCTCATGCTTGCTCTCCGGGGATCTGGCGTAGTTTTTGAATAATTTTCGGATGCCGAATCAATCGACATCACTCAGGCGCGATACGCCACGCCGGGCAGCACGCACAGCATTTCGAAAGCGAGGTTCGCGGCCAGCAGCGCCGTGGTGCCTTGCGGGTCGTACGGCGGCGAGACTTCCACCAGATCCGCGCCGACCAGATTCAGCCCGCGCAAACCGCGAATGATTTCCAGACCTTGCGGCACCGTGAGTCCGCCGATCTCCGGCGTGCCCGTGCCCGGCGCGAACGCGGGGTCGAGGCCGTCGATATCGAAGCTCAGATAAACGGGACCGTTGCCCATCTGCTCGCGCACTTCCTTCATCAGCGTTTCGAGCGAGCGGTTCCAGCACGCCTCGGCCTGCACCACGCGAAAGCCCTGATCGCGGCACCAGTCGAAATCGTCGGCATGATAGCCGGTGCCGCGCAGGCCGATCTGCACCACGCGGTCGCAATCGAGCAGGCCCTCTTCCACCGCGCGGCGAAACGGCGTGCCGTGGGCGATTTTTTCCCCGTACATGGTGTCGTTGACGTCGGCGTGCGCGTCCACGTGGACCACGCCCACCTTGCCGTACTTCTTGTGCATCGCACGCAGGATCGGCAGCGCGATCGTGTGGTCGCCGCCCAGCGTGACCGGCTTGCAACCGCCGGCGATGATGCCGTCGTAGGCCGTTTCGATATCGGCGATCGCCTTGTGGATGTCGAACGGATTGATCGCCACGTCGCCGATATCGGCTACCTGCAGCGAGTCGAACGGCGCGGCGCGCGTCGCCATGTTATAGGGCCGCAGCAGCACCGATTCGGCGCGGATCTGGCGCGGGCCGAGGCGCGCGCCGTTGCGGTTCGAAGTGCCCAGATCGAACGGCACGCCCACGAAACAGGCGTCGAGCCCCGCGCTCGTCTCGGCGATCGGCAAACGCATCATCGAAGCGATGCCGCCAAAGCGCGGCATGGCGTTACCGGAAAGCGGCTGGTTCAGCGGGGTGTGTTGCGAGTCGTTCATATCCGTATAAACCCTGAAAACATCGATAGGAGCAGTGGGATGAAACCCAATGCTGGCAATGCTAGAGGGAAAAAAATATGGATAAAATGACGGCCTGATGATGTTTACATCGATTCGCATCAATGTGAGGATAAAAGCATGCTGGCCAACCTGACCGACTTCGACTTGCGGCTGATCCGCGTTTTTCTCGCCGTGGTCGACGCGCGCGGGCTGACGGCCGCGCAGGCCGCGCTCAACGTCGGGCAATCGACGATCAGCACGCAGCTCGCTTCGCTGGAAACGCGGCTCGGTTTCCGGCTCTGCGAGCGCGGGCGCGGCGGCTTCAAGCTCACGGCCAAGGGCGAGCGTTTCGCGATGTCGGCGCGGCGGCTGCTGATGGCCACCAACACGTTCTGCGCCGAAGCGGCCAATATGGACCGCCAGCTCGTCGGCGAACTCAATCTCGGCCTGATCGGCCACACGCCGTTCAGCCAGAACGCGCGCATCAGCGACGCCATCGCGCGCTTTCGCCAGCGCGACCAGGCCGTGCGCTTCAACATCCAGATCCGCTCGCCGGGCGAACTGGAGGAGCAGGTGCTCAACGGCAAGGTCGATATCGCGATCGGCTATTTCTGGCACCGCGTGCCGAGCCTCGACTACACCTCGCTGTTCATCGAGCGCCAGTACGCGTATTGCGGCGCGCGCCACGCGCTGTTCGGGCGCGCCGCGCACGCGGATCATCCGGGCGACGTGGGCGCCGCCGAAGCCGCCGCGTGCGAGTGGGCGTGGCGCAGCTATCCGCTGCCGGAAGCGCAGCACTCCACGCACGAGCGCAATGTGACCGCCATCGCCGACAACATGGAAGCGGTCGCGCTGCTGATCCTCTCGGGTCATCATCTCGGCTATCTGCCGGTGCATTTCGCCAAGCCTTATGTCGATGGCGGGCTGCTGCGCGCCGTGAATCCCTCGGCGCTGCGCTACGACGTGACCTTCCATATGGTCACGCGGCGCATGACGAATACGGGCGACATTCAGCGCGCATTCATCGAGGATCTGCGCGCCGTGCATCTGAACGAGGTCGAGCGCGAAGGCGCGGCAAACGCGTAGAATCGCTCCACCCAACTGCCTTGCCTGCCGACGTTTATTGCTGTTCACGCGCCTTCGACTCAAGCCACTCGGAGCCAACATGACGCAATACCTTCAGCATCCCGCGTATCTCTTCGTCACGCTGATCGTCTGTCTGCCGCTGGCCGCCGCGCTCGGTGCGGTCGTGCTCAACGGCCGCTGGCCGCTCTCCGAGGAGGCGCGCGAGAACTACAACGTCGTGCAAGGCGCGACGCTCACGCTGCTCGCCCTGCTGATCGGCTTCACGCTCTCGATGGCGGTGGGTCGCTACGACCAGCGCAAGAATCTGGAGGAAGAAGAAGCGAACGCGATCGGCACGGAATATCTGCGCGCGGATCTGATCGGCGGCGCGGGCGCGGCGAACCTCAAAACGCTGCTCGCGAAGTACACCGAGGCGCGCGTGCTTTACTACACCACGCACGAAAGCGACGCACTCGCGCAGATCAACCGCACGACCGCCGATCTGCAAACGCAGCTATGGAACGGCGGGCGCGACGCGGCGGCGGCGCAGCCGAATCCGGTCACGGCGCTCGTGGTGGCGGGCATGAACGACGTCATCAACACGCAGGGCTATACGCAGGCCGCGTGGATCAACCGCATTCCCGTGGCCGCGTGGATACTCATGATCGTCATCGCGCTGTTCAGCAATCTGATGCAGGGCTATGGCGCGCGCGGGAAAAGCGGCAAGCGCATTCTGCTGTTCGTGCTGCCTGTCACGGTGTCGCTGTCGCTGACCTTGATCGCCGATATCGACAGCCCGCGCGGCGGCTTCATCCGCGTTTCGCCGCTCAATCTGATCAGCTTTCAGCAATCGTTGCCGGCGCAGCATTAAGCACGCAGCATCAAGCCTCGCGCGCCGCGTTTTATCCCTTGTTTTCGTGCTCCATCATGAAGATCATCCGCAGCAAAAGCTTTACCGCCGAACGCGCCTGGGGCGCGCTCGATATCGCGAATCTGAACGGGACGACCGTGCGTCTGCACTGGACCGACCAGCCGTACAAATGGCATGTGAACGATGGCGAGGAAGTGTTCGCGGTGCTCGACGGCACCGTCGACATGCACTATCGGGAACGCAGCGAAACCGGCGTGTCGGAACACGTGGCCGTGCTCGAAACCGGCGACGTGTTTTATGCGCAGGTGGGCTGCGAACATGTGGCGCATCCGCGTGGCGCGGCGCGCATTCTCGTGATCGAAAAGGAAGGCAGCGTGTGAACACCGTCACGCGCGACGGCGTCGATCGAGCAGGAATCCAGGCACGTCCAACGCGCTCGCCGTAATTCTTCTACACTAGGCGACCATCGTCGCACGGCCCGACCGATCGACACGACAAGACCACTCAGAGGAACCGCATGAACGCACTTTCGACCTTCCCGATCTCCGAAAAATGGCCGGCGCAGCATCCCGAGCGCATCCAGCTCTATTCGCTGCCCACGCCCAACGGCGTGAAGGTCTCGATCATGCTCGAAGAGCTGGGCCTGCCCTACGAGCCGCATCTCGTGCGCTTCGACACCAACGATCAACTGTCGCCCGCGTTTCTTTCGCTGAATCCGAACAACAAGATTCCCGCGATTCTCGACCCGAACGGTCCGGACGGCGCGCCGCTGCCGCTGTTCGAATCGGGCGCCATCCTCATCTATCTCGCCGACAAGACCGGCCAGTTGCTCGCCCGCTCGGGCGCGGCGCGCTACGAAGCGATCCAGTGGGTGATGTTCCAGATGGGCGGCATCGGCCCGATGTTCGGCCAGCTCGGCTTCTTCCACAAGTTCGCGGGCAAGGAGTACGAGGACAAGCGTCCGCGCGACCGCTACGCCGCCGAATCGAAACGTCTGCTCAATGTGCTCGATCAGCACCTCGCGGGCCGCACGTGGATCATGGGCGACGACTACTCGATCGCCGATATCGCCACGTTCCCGTGGGTGCGCAATCTGGTCGGCTTCTACGAAGCGGGCGATCTGGTGGGCTTTGAGACGTTCAGCAACGTCAAGCGCGTACTCGATGCGTTCGTCGCGCGTCCGGCGGTGCAGCGCGGGCTGGAGATTCCGAAACGCGTGTGAGCGCGGCCTGGCCGCGGCGTCGCGTCATGACTCAGGGCGCGGCTTTCACGCGCGCCACCACCGTATCGGCGACCTGTCCCGCCGCGCGCTGCACGGTCAGGCGCTGATCGCCACGCGCGATCACGAACTTCGCGGCGGCCACGTAGGGATTGAGCGCGATGGCCGCCCCCGCACCGGGCGTCTTGTGACTCGACTGCGCGTCGATCACCTGATAAAGCGGCGCGGGCGCGTGCGTCGTCAGATCGTCGACGGCCACCGCCAGCTGGACCTCGCTCGCGCCCGAGCCGAAGCCCACCATCGCGCGCCGCAAGCGGTCGCCCTCGTCCACCTGCAGAAACACGCCGCGCACGAGCCAGCCTTGCGCGGGCAGCGGCGCGCCCGTCGCCAGGCGGCGCGCATCGACACCCGAGCGGCGCAGATCGGCGACCAGCGTCGACGCCATTTCTTCGACGATGTCGTGCGCCTTCGTCTGCGGATCCTCGCCGCGCAGACGCGACAAAGGCCGCGGCAGCAGACCGCCCGCAAAATGCCGCGCCTGATCGACGGGATTCTGATCGGTCGTGACGCTGGAGGCGTCGAGTTCGAAGTCGCTTACGTAGACGAGCGGCGCGGTGGCGGGCACGGCGGACGCCGGAGTTTGCGCGTGAGCCGCGCTCGCGCCGAGCCACAGCGCGGCGAGCACGAAACCCCTGGCAAAATTCCAGACAAAACGCCAGACAAAACGCCGTGCGGACAGGCTCATCGGACACTCCGGCGATGGACGATGCGTCCATCATAGTCGCGGCGCGCGACGGTTTCCTTCTGCGTGCCGGCCGTGCTCAGACGGTCGTTTTCTGCGCGTTCGCGAGCAATTCCTGAGCGAGCGCGACGGCCACCTCGCCCGCCGGCGACATCGTGCGCTCGGCCAGTACGACGAGCGCGATATCGAGCCCCATGCGCGGCGAATCGGCCACCTCGATGCGCTCGATCGTGCCCGCCGCCAGCTCGCGCCGCACCGAGGACACGGTGCCGAACAGCAAGGCATCGGTCTGCTCGACGAAGGACTTGAGCACCTGCAGATCGTTGCATTCGAGCTGCACGCCAATCGACTCGTGCGAGCGGATCTTCATGAGCCGATGCACGGCCGCGCGCATGAACGGCGGCAGCGGCACCGACACCAGCGGATAGTCGCGCAGCACCGCCGTGGTCACCGCGCCGCGCCGCGTGAGCGGATGCCCGGTGCGCGCGAACCAGCCGCCGTCGTGCCGCTTGAGCGACTTGATGGCGAGCGCGGGATTGTCGGGCAGCACGCGCCGGTCGGTGACGAGAAAGTCGATCTGCTCGGCCAGCAGCATCTCGACCATCTGCATGCCCTGGTTCACCGACACCTTCATCTCGACCGCCGGATGACGGCGCGACAGCGCCACCAGCAGGTCGGGCATGAGCACCATCGTCGGATACGGCCCGAGGCCCATGCGCACCTCGCCCGCCTCGTGCGACTTGAGCAGTTCGACGTCGCGCGTCAGGCAACTGGCCTCGAACAGCACGCGCCGCGCGCGCTCCACCACCGCCTTGCCCGCCTGCGTGACCGCCACGCCGCGCACCGCGCGGTCGAACAGGCGCAGCCCGAGTTCCTCTTCGATCGCCTGGATGCTGCGGCTCAGCGCGGGCTGACTCAGATGCACACGCTCGGCCGCGCGCGCGAAGCTGCGCTCCTCCGCGAGCGCCACCACGTGGCTCAAACGCCGGACACTCAGGTCATGCATGCCTTGCAAGCTCCCATCGGTGAGAATGCGTTTTTTGAATGTCCGAGCGTAGTCGCGAAACGCTCCCGGCTCAAGCCGGATCCACCCTGAAGCTGCGCTTGCGCAGGCGTTCGCGTGTGCGAGAGCGATCAGTCGCGCAGCACGCCGAAGCGGCGCAGATCGCGCTCGAGCGCGCCGGCATCGACGAACAGACAGGCATGCAGACCCGCGTCGCGCGCGCCTTGCACGTTCGCTTCGCTGTCGTCGATGAAGAGGGTTTCGTGCGGCAGCGCGCCGAGCTGCTCGACGCAGCCGAGATAGGTCCGCGCGGCGGGTTTGACCGCGCCGAATTGCGCCGAACCATAGACGCGCCCGCCGAACAGGCGCGCGACGGGCGGATTGAGCGCATCGAGGTGATCGGTGACGAGACTGCCGTTGTTCGTCAGCACGGCGATGCGGCAGCGCTCGCCCACGCGCGCGGCGAGCGCGAGCGCGGCGTCGTTGGGCGTGATCGACGCGCGCCGCGACGCCAGCCAGGTCGCGCGGTCCATCGCGCAGCCGAGCAGTTCGCCGAGTGCGCGCAGATAGGCGTCGGGCGCGAGTTCGCCGGCATCGGCGCGCGCTTCGAGGCCCGAATCCCAGATCGCGGCGCGCACCGCGTCGGGCGTCGTGCCGGTGAGCGCCGCGAGATGCGCCGCGCGCGCGGCGCGGTCGTAGTGCGAGAGCACGCCTTCCATGTCGAACAGGACCGTGCCGATCTTGCCGCTTTGCGCCGCTGTTGCTGTCGCTGTCGCTGACGTTTTCGTTGTCGTTTTCGTTGGCATGGGCCGCTCCCGCTTCGAGTCATCGCCGATGATAGCGCCGCGTCGTGTGCGCGCGTGCGCCGATTGCTGCGCTGCGTCGGCGGGCGCACGCAGCGCGTGCCTGCGCGTAGTCGCGTGGTTACGTGGCGCGGTCACGTGGTCGCGCCCCGAAAGTGCGCGCCGATTCCGGGTAAACTGAACCGATGGACAAATGCCGATACTGCGGAGAGCTGCGCGACGAGTGGGATTGCCACGGCGACGACTGCCGCCGCGCGATTTCGCAGGCGCTGCGCCGGCAGCGTCAGGGACTGCCGATGGTGCCCAACGTGATCCGCAACGAGATTCCCGCCAACGCCAGCACCGGCGAGATCATCAGCGTGCTCTCGCGTCAGCGCATGCGCGCGCGGCGCGGCAACGAGGAGCGCCGCGAACGCAAGGCGCTCGATATCGCCGACGAAGCCGGCCGCGCGAACGAGCGCCGGGCGCGCGCCGAAAAGTCTTAAAGCCCGACGATCTCCTGGCGGTATTGCGCGCACACGCGCCGCACGGCGTCGAGTGCGTGCGGCACCGGCAACGCGGCCATCGCGCGAAAGAAACCGTCGTGCCGCGCGGGCGACGCGACCAGCAGTACGCGTGCGGGCGTCGCTGCGCGATTCGTGAAACCGTGCACGTCGCCGCGCGCGACCGCCACCGATTCGCCCGCGCTCACATCGCGCACGGTATCGCCGAAACGGTATTCCAGCCGGCCTTCGAGCACCACGAACGTCTTGTCTTCGTCGAGCGAGCGATGCGCGGGCGCACCGCCGCCCTGCTCCACGCGCATGACCATCGCCGTATAAGGCGCGGCCGTGCTCAGGCCCGCGATCACGCGCGTGTCCATGCCCGCGAATTGCAGCGATTCCTGCGTATTGATCATGCCGGTTTCCATCGTTTTCGCTCCTTGTTTCAGCGTCTGGTGCGCGGGCAGTGCCGCGCGGATGCGGTTGCGCCCCGGCGTACTCGCGACCATCCAGCGTTCGAGTTGCTCGCGCGACGGCTGGCTCAGCACGTCGCCGAGCAGAATCGCCCGCCCCGATTGCACGACCGCGCGCGGCAACGTCCACGGCAAGGTCACAAAGGCCCCACCGTCGCCTCAGACAATCGGGCAAATGCGAGCAAAAACCCCCGATCTGGCCTAAACTGGCGCCCTCGCAGGCGCGCTTTGCGCCGCTTCATTCCGGATTCACCCCAGATTCACCAGGCTCGACACACCATGTTTTCGCTCTCCGACTCCCTTCCCGCCGACAAACCCGCGCTCTACGCCACGCTCGCCGCCCAGGCGCGCGCGCTGATCGAAGGCGAAACCGACGCGATCGCGAACGCGGCGAACTTCTCGTCGCTGGTCTACCACTCGCTCGACGGGCTGAACTGGGCCGGTTTCTACTTCTTCGACGGCAAGGAACTCGTGGTCGGCCCGTTCCAGGGCAAGCCCGCCTGCGTGCGCATTCCGCTCGGCAAGGGCGTGTGCGGCACGGCGGCGCAGACGCGCGAGACCCAGCTCGTCCCCGACGTGCACGCGTTCGCGGGCCACATCGCGTGCGATTCGGCTTCGCAGTCGGAAATCGTGGTGCCGCTCTTGGCGGCGGACGGCACGCTGATCGGCGTGTGGGACGTGGACAGCCCGCACCTCGCGCGTTTCGACGACGAAGACGCCAAGGGCATGGCCGAGCTGTGCCGCGTGTTCATCGAATTCGGCTGGAAACCCACTGCGCGCTAAACGCTGCGTTTTTCTCGCGCGGATGCCTCGTCAGGATGACGAAGTATCTGCGCCTGCCTCGGCGCCCGACTTCAGAAAGTCGATGAAAGCCCGCAGCGGCGCGGGCGGATGCCGCCGCCCCGGATAGTAGAGAAACGGCCCGGAAAACTGCGGCCACCAGTCCTCGAGCAGCGGCACCAGCGCGCCGCTCGCGAAATGCGGCTTGAGCATGTCCTCGAACATCGCGACCACGCCCGCTCCGCGCAGCGCCATTTCGATCGCCAGATCGAGCGCCGCCGCAGGCTTCACCACCAGCGGCCCCGGCGGATCGAGACGCACCGTCTCGCCGTCGCGCTGATACTCCCAGATCGCCATCGCGCCGCCCGAAAACTGCACGCGCAGACAGGCGTGATCGAGCAGATCGCGCGGATGCGCCGGCGCGCCGCGCGCCTTCAGATAGTCCGGCGCCGCCGCCGTGGCGAAGCGCTGCACGGACGGGCCGATCGGAATCGCGATCATGTCCTGTTCGAGCCGCTCGTCGTAGCGAATGCCCGCGTGGCAGCCCGCCTGCAACACGTCGACGAAACCGTCTTCCACCACCACTTCCACGCGAATCTCGGGATAGGCGCGCGCGAAGCCCGCGAGAATCGGCGGCAGCACGCTGCGCGCGACGTTGGCCGGCACGTTCAGCCGCAGCACGCCCGCAGGCCGGTCGCGATAACCGTTGAGCACGTCGAGCGCGGCCTTCATCTCGGCGAACAGCGGCGTGATGGTGTCGAGCAGACTTTGGCCCGCTTCGGTCGGCGCGACGCTGCGCGTCGTGCGGTTCAGCAGCCGCAGACCCAGCCGCGTTTCGAGCCGCCGCACCGCCGTGCTCAGACTCGACGGCGAGACGCCGCCGGCGCGCGCGGCATCGCGGAAACCGCCCGCGCGCGCCACCGCGACGAAGGCGGCCAGATCGTTCATTTCCAGGGCCGGATGGCCTTGCGGGCGGGTGTCGCGCGTCATGGCGAGGTCCATGCCGGTCGATGCCGGACGAGTCGGGTCGAAAAACGGGAAATCGGCGCGGACAGTTTGACGGCTGCGCCACCGCGTCATTGTGCAAAATTTTGCACAACCCGTGCGGATCTGACGGGATTATCCATCAACGTGACTCAGTCCATACTGGCGCCATCCCTTTTCGAGGAGAACGCCATGACCCAGCCGACCACCGCTCAGACCACCCCGCCGACCGCTCCGAGCCGCACCTTCGAATTCGCCGGCCGCACCGTCAACCGCATGGGCTACGGCGCCATGCAGCTCGCCGGTCCCGGCGTGTTCGGGCCGCCGAAGGACCGCGCGGAGGCCGTCGCGGTGCTGCGCGAGGCGCTGGAACGCGGCGTGAACCACATCGACACGAGCGACTTCTACGGTCCGCACGTGACGAACCAGATCATCCGCGAGGCGCTGCATCCGTATCCCGCCGACCTCACGATCGTCACCAAGGTCGGCGCCGTGCGCGACGATCAGGGCGGCTGGCTGCCCGCGCACGATCCCGCCGACATCGAGCGCGCCGTGCACGACAATCTGCGCAATCTGGGCCTCGACACGATCGACGTGGTGAACCTGCGCATCATGGGCGACGTGCACAAGCCCGCCGAAGGCCCGGTCGAGCCGCAGATGGAAAGGCTCGCGCGCCTGCGCGAACGCGGCCTCGTGCGCCATATCGGCCTGTCGAATGCGACCGCGAAACAGGTCGCCGACGCCGAGCGCATCGCGCCGATCGTCTGCGTGCAGGGCTAGCAGCAATCCCTTAGTCTCCCCAAGACCCACCAGCAACGTGAGAAGAAACGAAGGCTCATGTCCTGGCGCCCCCGATGCTCCCCCGCGTTCCCCTATGGATTGTTGGCAACGCGTGGTTAAGCCGGGTGTACCGTAATCGCACCAGGAGAAGCCTCAAATGAACAGCACCCAACGCGCAAATGCGCGCCCTTTGAAAGTAACTGATGCCTCGCTCAAAGTACTCCGGCCGAGCGATAGACCCCATAAGCTTTCCGTCGGCGGCGGACTGTACCTGCTCGTATCAACTGCCGGCAGCAAGACGTGGAAAATGGCCTACCGGTTCGGTGGCCGTCAACGAACGCTGAAAATCGGGTTGTTTCCGTACGTGAATCTCGCCGAAGCTCGCTTGCTCGCATATGAGGCACGTAAGCTGCTTGCTGTGGGCATAGATCCGGTTGCCGCTCGCGAAAAAGAACGGCTGATGAACGTTCAGGCACACACGGAAACGCTCGGTGCGTTATGCGCTGAATGGTTAGAACATCGCCGAGGCAGCGTTGCCGACTACACCTTCGGTCAGTCCAAAACGTGGCTCGAGCGATACGTCGTCTGTCGCGACATCGGCAGACTTCCTGTTGCAGAGGTTACCGCAGCGCACGTTCACCAGTTGGTCAGGGGCGTCGCTAACGGCAGCATTCGCACAGGTTTCGAGCGGCAGAACGGAAGCACGTATGTTGCGGGCAAACTCAAGCAGTTGCTCGGACAGGTGTTCCGCTATGCAATCAGCTCGGGGCGCGCACAAAACAATCCAGCTACGATGATCGCCCTGAGCGATGCGGTTAAGCCCAGGAGAGTCCGACACAACAAAGCCCTGCCGCCCTCCCAGATGTGTGCATTGCTCTGTCGCATCGACAGCGAGCGCAGGATGCTAACCACGCGGACGCTTGCAGCGACGATACTGCTAAGTGCATGCCGCACCGGAGAGGCGTTACAGGCACGTTGGGGGGAATTTGACTTCGAGAATGCACTCTGGAACATTCCGGCTTCCCGGATGAAAAACAAACAGCCACACTGCTTTCCACTGTCGGCCCAACTGGCTGCTCGGTTGCTGGCACTTCGCGCGATCTCACAAAAAACGAATATCGAGGATTACGTCTTTTACAGCCCGAAAGCTAAGGTACTTCCGCACCTTTCACGCGGGGCAGTTAACGCGATCTTTGCCCAGATGGGCCTGAATGAAGAAACCAACAACTGGTTCCGCGCACATGGTGCTCGCGGGTCGGTCGCGGTATGGGCTTATGAAAGTGGCTGGTGGCGTTCCGAGGTCATCGAATGCTATCTGAGCCACGTTGAGCGCAACAAAGTGAAATTAGCCTACACCAATGCGACGAAGTATATTTCTGAGCGCCGCGATCTTGCGCAGCGATGGGCCGACCTTATCGATCCTTTAACAGCGACAGGCAACACCAGGCTGAATGCGGCCTAAGCTCTGTCAGGGAACCTATGCGGATTGCACTCGAAGCGAAGAAAGGCGGGTTCCCTGTGTGTTGTCGTACTGGCTGAGGGCGGCCCGGCCCGTGGCAATGCCAACCGTCTCGTCGCCCCAACGCGGAGGCAAAGCTCTAACCCCAGAGCGCATATTCGGCAGAATCAACGACTGGAAGGTATCTCGGATTTCTATCTTGGCGGCAAGTTTCGCTCGAACTGCTCACGTAGAGGTCTGAGCGGAAGCAAATAGACTACAACTCGCGCGGTGCCTGCCTCGCATTCGGCCATCATCAAGCATGACCATCTTGTCGAAGCGAGTGTAGTCGATCCGAGTACTAGAATGCGCTAGCATCTTCGATGCGCCCCGCGGACGACACGTCCGGGTTTGGCCCGGCATGACCCTGACCCAGAATTAGTCCCGGTCGGAAGTGGAGATTTCCGGCTTGGTTGAGTTGTCAGGCGAGGCGGTTTCCCTTGCCTGACGGGCGAATTCGGCAGGTGTCATCCACTGCAATGCGGAGTGGGGACGAACCTCGTTATAGTACGTGCGCCAGTCGCCGATTTTGCTCTGCGCGTCGGCCAATGACAAGAACCAATGCGCGTTCAGACATTCCTGCCGGAAGCGCCCGTTGAAGCTTTCGACCTTGGCGTTGTCAGTTGGCGTACCCGGTCGGCTGAAATCCAGTTCAACACCATGTTCATACGCCCAGCGATCCATTGCCTTCGAGATGAACTCGCTGCCATTGTCGACCTTGATCGTGGCCGGGTGTCCGCGCATGGCGGTGATACGCGTCAACGCTTCGACCACGTGTTCTCCCTTCAGACTTTGGCCGACCTCGATGGCCAGGCATTCCCGTGTGTAGTTGTCGACGACGGTCAGTGTCCGAAGACGTCTTCCATCGAACAGTGCATCGGCAACGAAATCCATACTCCAGATTTCGTTGATCGTAGTCACGATATGCCTGGGCTGCCGTAAGCCTAAGCAATTAGTGGCCTGCGTGGAAGTCGAACTGACGGCAGATGGAATTTGGGTGCGGAAAACCTCGAAATCTCCGTGGTCCAGTGATACTGCATCCACTAACGCCGGGCCAGGCAATCATCTTTGGTGGTCAGCGTTGGCGTGTTCGTGACGTCGACGCTGAGAAGAAGGTTGTCTACGTGGATCCCGACAAAGGCGGAGCACCGCCGACCTTTGATGGTGCGGGCATTATGGTTCACGACATTGTCAGGCAGGAGTTCGTCGGCTAACGACATCATCGACGTCTGCGAAGAGATGGCGACTCAATTCCGTCAAAGTTCGCAGTGATACCATCGGCTGGACGACATCGCCCAAGGCGAACTGCGCCGCCGCCAGGCGGTGCGCTAGACCCGCCCTCTCGAACGAAACCCGCGAGCTTTCGTTTCACGCGGCGCGCCAGATGCGGGCCGCAGGCAAGACGATTTGCTTCGACCCCAACCTACGCCCTGCGTTATGGCGCAGTCAAACGGAGATGGCGGAGACCCTGAACGCATTGGCTTCGCACGCGGACATTGTGATGCCGGGTCTCGGTGAAGGTCTGATTCTCACCGGTAAGTCGTCCCCCGAGGAAATCGCGAAGTTCTATCTCGACAAGGGTGCGAAGCTCGTCATCGTCAAGCTCGGAGAGCGAGGCGCTTACTTCGAGAATCGCAGTGAATCTGGCGTTGTACCAGCCTGTCGGGTGAAGAAGGTCGTAGATACGGTTGGGGCTGGCGATGGATTCGCGGTTGGCGTGATTAGCGCGCTTCTCGAGGGGCACCCTGTCGCCGAAGCGGTCGCCCGTGGCAACTCGAAAGGGTCATTGGCTATTCAGGTCATCGGTGACTAAGAGGGCCTGCCACTCCGTTCGGCACTGGAACAGCACGAAGGTGCGTCACAGGCCTGAAGGCAGCACACTCGGGCTTGGACCGTGGATTCTTCACCATCTCACGGGGAAATGCGATGGTGAGATTTGGAATTCTTGGGGCGGCACGTATCGTACCGTGGGCTCTCCTTGAGCCGGCCGCGCGACGTCACGATGTCGAGGTTGCGGCGGTCGCTGCGCGCCGTCCAGGTGTCGCTACCGCGTTCGCACAAGAACATGATATTCCTCGCGCCTACGAGAGCTACGAAGCTCTTCTGGACGACCCGTCGATTGACATCGTCCACAACCCGCTGCACCAAATCTTCACGCTTAGTTTTCGATAAAGGCGCTCGAAGCCGGCAAGCATGCTATGTGCGAGCAGCACTTCGCCATGAATGCGGAGGAAGCGCGGGCCATGCAATCAGCATCGAGGGCTTCAGGTCGCCGCATTATCGAGGAGTTCCACGAACGCTACCACCACGTATTTGAGCATCTACTCGGATTGGCAAGTTCAGGTCAATTGGGCACTCTCACCTCCCTGGAAGCGGTCTTCAACCATACGGTGCCAGACACGCCGGGGGAATTTCGACGCATTCCGGCGATGCGCGGAGGTGCGCTGCTCGAACTGGGTCGCTATCCGGTGCACTGGTGCCGGTCGCTCATGGGCCAAGAACCAGAGGTCATCGACGCACAGGCACTTGTCGCGTCGATTGGGTGCGACGAAGAAATGCACGCGAACATGAAGTTTCCTTCAGGCGTACTCGCCCGCGTTGAGACTCGCATGACGGAGGGTTCGCGGCTTCGCCTGGCCAGTTGCGTTATCGACGCATGCGCTCCCTTGAGTCCGTTCGCCTGCACGGTGATCCACTTCCACAGCACATGATTCTCACGTGCGATGACGTCCGATGTATCAGCAATTGTCGTGATGGTGTTTGTCACCTGCTGTAACGCTCCGTGGATCGCATCCAACGTGGCTTTGAAAGTTCTGCTGCTCTCACCAGAGAGGTCATGCTTGCCGGTGCGAAAATCGAATTTGCCCCCTTCCCGCGCGACTCCTGCACCCAGTAATGCCAGCTCGCCGCCGGTGAGCGCCTCAACCCGCATTCGCTTCGCGATGACCACGAGCAGGCTTGCGTCCGCCCGCCAGCGGGAAACCCGATCCCATCCGGCCACTCACGGCTCCGTCCAGAGAGGTTATCCACGGAGTTACCCCCAAAAACTGTGAATAACCGAGGCTTCGCCGTTCTTGCCCTAGAGTTCGTCAGGCGTGTGCCTGGCACCCGGGTTCCTGCGCGGTCCCGCGAGCGTCGTCAGAGGCGGGTGCCAGACAAAATCAGAAGCCAGCCCAGAGTTCCACCGGGAACGTTTCGTACGCAAGCGGCAGAATCCCGTGGCCTGTAGCTCACACGCTGTGGAGATAGCCACCTACCTCGCCTCCTCTCTCCGTAGCGGCTCTCCAGTGCTCCGCGCCGACAATTGGCGCCGACTTGTGGACACGGTGTACAACACAGAAGGCGCGTCCGCGGCACGCCAGCGTCCGCGCATCGGCGCTCATTTCTGCCCTTTACCAATCGCGTCCAGTTGCGCCAGTACCTCACTGGAGAGGTCGAGCGTCTGCGCCGTCATGTTTTCGCGCAGGTGCACCCGCGACGAAGTGCCCGGAATCAGCAGGATATTGGGCGCGCGATGCAGCAGCCAAGCTAGCGCGACCGTCATCGGCGTCGCGCCAAGCGACTGCGCGACTTCCGAAAGCGCCGACGACTGGATCGGCGTGAAACCGCCCAGCGGGAAGAACGGCACGTAGGCGATCCCGCGTGCCGCCAGTGCATCGACCAGCGCATCGTCGTCTCGGTGCACCAGGTTGTAATGGTTCTGGACACAGACTATCGGTGCGATCTTTTCAGCATCCTGCACCTGTTTCACGGTCGCATTCGACAGGCCGATATGGCGCACGAGGCCGCGTTCGCGCAGGCGCGCGAGCCTTTCCATCTGCGGCTCGATCGGCCCTTCGGCGGGCTTGTGCACGTCGCCCATGATGCGCAGGTTCACGACGTCGATCGTGTCGAGACCGAGATTGCGCAGATTGTCGTGCACGGCGCGCTCGATGTCGGCGGGATCGTGCGCGGGCAGCCAGCCGCCCTGATCGTCGCGCACGGCACCGACCTTGGTGACGATCGTGAGGTCGGCGGGATACGGATGCAGCGCCTCGCGGATGATCTGGTTCGTCACGTGCGGACCGTAGAAGTCGCTCGTGTCGATGTGGTTCACGCCGCGCTCCAGCGCTTCGCGCAGCACCGCGACGGCCTCCGCGCGGTCCTTCGGCGGCCCGAACACGCCGGGGCCGGCGAGCTGCATGGCGCCGTAGCCCATGCGGTTGACGGTGCGACCGGCGAACTCGAAGGTGCGGCTCAGGGTGGTCGGCTGGGTGGTCTGGGCGGTGGTCGGCTGGGTCATGGCGTTCTCCTCGAAAAGGGATGGCGCCAGTATGGACTGAGTCGCGTTGACCGATAATCCCGTCAGATCTGCACGGGTTGTGCAAAATTTTGCACAATTATGTTCGCATTTGCCATCGGCCACGCACACTGCTCGACGGAGCCGCGCAGTCTCCTACGCCTCGGTTATGCAGATGGTTGGCAACTTGGCTAACTAGCCGTTGATCGAGAGCAACGCTACCCGTCAGCACAATTTAACACTGCTTGACGATTGCCAGACTCGGATTTTGATACCCTAATACGCACGTTGCAGTTGGACAGAGTAATCAGGGCCACCAGGGATGGCCCCATGGGTACCCCCTCACCAACGGAGAAACTCTCCATGCTGCGCTGGATTACGAACTTCGCCTCACGACACGCAATCACCCCCGAGCGTCAGGCTGAGCGGTCACTCGGTGAACTACGAATGGCACTATTCGAAGCAGAGGAGCGCGTGCTCACCGCTCAGATGCATGCGGCGTACTACCGATCCCGCATCATGCTCTGCGAAGACGTCATGAAAAAAGGCGTTGAAAAGGCGTCGGACCAGCGAAACGAACCGACTGCATTCGAACGGGCGATAACACCCAATTTCAAGGTCGCCCGTGCGCAATAACGCATCTCGGGATGTATGGCTACTTTCCCGTTAGCCGCGAAAATAAGCTACCACGTCGCTTGTGGCGAATAGTCAGGTGGTCAAATATATAAATCACACGCGCCGACGCTCGCCTACCTCACGAGAGACGCGGGCGTACGCTTCTTCGGTTTCAAGTAGAACTGATAGTGCTTTTCGAAGCAACGCAGTCACACTGCGAGCCTTACGTACGTTACGGCGCGGCGTTGGCGACTGATAGCTTAGGGCTGTAGATGAGCATCGCCAGCAGCATTCGGCGCGCGCAATCCCACTGCGAAAAGCATGCGCACTGTTAGGTGACTGGACGGAAGTTTGCTGGGCACCAAGCATGGCCATTGCCACAACCACGCTGCCAGCAAATTCATTTGACTGACTGGGGAGATCCTATGTCATCGAACCACGCCGCGACGACGTGAATCATATGTGGAATTCCCCCTGCAATTCAGGATACGCGGACACTGTTAGATTGATGGCACCGCCGCGCGTCTGAACTCGTGAGGCGAGCGGCATTTCATGGCTTAATGCGGGTAGCGCTCATTGTCGTGCTCAAACGCGAAGATCAGACGCGGGATTTATGTTGGTACGTCGAATTTGTCCATATAGGCGACGTAATTGTGCTCCATGGTCTTCACGAACGATTCGACCATTCCATTGCTCTTCGGCGAACGGGCTGGCGCAGTTAGCGGCCCAGGTCCCAGTTCACGAGCGACGCTGCGTGGGCAGTGGTCGATATGCATGTCGAGCCGTTGTCCGATAGCCATCCGATGGTCTGCGTAACATGCGTGGTGCCGGCACTGTTCGACTATGCAAACAGCAGTCGATTTCTGAGATACATCGAGAACCACATACGTTTCCATGGCAGCCTCCACCGTTAGCCGGAGAGGTAATTGCAGCATGTGATTGACGCGCGGCGCGCTGGTCTGTTCTCGACTACGACGCGGCGGTGCCCAGATGCGCCTGGTAGCCGTATGTTGGGCGGTGCGTTATATGGGCCTGAATCTCTTCGACGAACTCCGAGTCGTCAGTCGGTTTCGCGCTACGGCCGTCTTGCCAGCAGGGCGAGCGCCCTGTATCGCTGCTACACCATAGCGCGCAATGCCGAAAACTTCGCAGACCTTTTTCAAAGATCGCCCCCACCAAGAGCGAACGCGCAACCAGTTCTTTTGAGCGCCACCATTCAACGGCTTCTTTCAGGATTTCAACTTCTATCGTGTTTTTCCCACGCAGTCGTTGCAGTTTCCTGATTTTCTTGATTGCAGTGGCCAGCTCGGATGCGGGCACAACGGTCTCGCTCGCCTTCACCGCAGCCAGACTGCCTTCCGAGCATTGCTTGCGCCAGCCGAACATCTGGTTGGGATTCACGCCTTGTCGGCCTGCCACCGCTGACATGGATGCACCCGGTTCCAGTATTCCTGCACGATGGCGACTTTTCCTGTTCGGAGCGCCAACGACGGCGCTCGGACTCGGTAAGATTTTCGATGAATTCCGCGTAATGACTAGGCTTACCGTTAGGCACAAGACCATCCCTTATTTTAAGAGAGTTCTCGTGGCCGCAGATACGTGGGACCACTCCAATATGGATCAATTGCTCGGGAGACGAATCTATAGTTGTTCAGCGCGCTGGCAACTCTAAAGGTCGCCCAACAGAGATTGGGCGCAGCACTGCGCCCAATTGCAAATTCTTATAACGTTTTTTGATTAACGCTTGGATTGAACTAATTTATAATTCTTGGTATATATATTTTATAAAAATCAAATAATATTTTCGCGCAGCGAGATAGTCACTACTACGTCAATTATAACGGAATTTTCATTCCTTTTTTACTGGCAACAACAGTGACTCGTGATCCTCTCGCAACTCATACCCGAAGCCATGGATAGCCCTAAGCGTGTATCCCCTATCCTTGTACAAACCAAGTTTGACGCGCAGATTATGGATATGTGTATCAATCGTTCTGCTAACCTTATCTCCTTTGTGAGACCAGATTTTTCGCGCCATTAGTTTCCGCGATATTCTGCGGTTTATGTTTGTGAAGAGAATATGGGCAAGGGCATATTCTTTCGGTGCCAGGACAACAGGTATCCCCTCGACAAGCACAATGTTTTCAGAATGGAACTCGATAGCCCCAAAAACATCGACGGAATGGGTATTGGCCCTCCCATATGGCCAGCGCAAAAGTTTCCTCACGCTTGCAAGCAGCAGCGATGCGTCAACAGGCCTGATCAGATAATCGTCGGCACCAGCACAGAGTGCCTTAACCATGTCGCCTTCGGCCTGGCGCGAGGTGACAAACATGACCGGAAAATGTGCCCCAAAATTCTTCTTTGCCCATCCCAGAACTGCTTCCCCGCCATATTGACCCGCGTCCCAATCCAGGATCAACATGCGGTATTCGTCACGCTCAGCTTCCCTCAAGAAGACTCGGCTATCTATGAATATCTTGCAGTCGAACCCACCGGCAGCGAGTACACCGTGGACGAACGCAGCATGGTGCTGATCCTTGTCCAGTACAGCAATTTTCATTGGTCGATCCATTGCACTGCATTTGCCCCACGTAGACCAGACGGTTTCATAAAAATTCGCTTGCCAGAGAATAGAGCGGCTTTTGACCTTTAAGCATTGCGCCCCAACTCCGCCCGGATTAGATCATCCCCGAGATTGAGAATGGGCCGCCCCGAAAGCAGTTGATGTGATAGGCGGCGACTCAGCCGATCCAGAATTATTTAGACGGGCGACCGATCCAACCTCTACAACCGCCGGTATCCCACCTTATCCTAGTCACTGGCCTATCCTTGTGACAGGCGATCCACTCCGGCAAGTATGTCCGCGCCGCGAACGACCACAATGGACAAAGCACTGGCACCGTCGGGCGAAATGACAGCAGGAGTTGTCCGGTGAAGCGGTCGAACTTATTTCCTGCTTTTCAGGAATTCTCTGCCGGCAAGCGTAATTGCAACACTGGAGCGCCCCGAAGGGTAACCGACAAAGCCAGCGCCGATGAGCTCTCGCATGATCGACCATCCGATAGCGGGTGCGTCTCTGCCATAGCGAACTTCCGCGAGGCGTTCCAGCGCCCAGATCGCTGACGCAGAGATCGGTTGACCGTTTGATAAATCATTATTTCTCATCGCCTATCCAGAGAATACTCCATTATTCGTTGTGGTTTGGGGTGCAGAGCAATCGGCCGTGTTCTATTCACTTTCTTACACACAGTCGTAAGCGGCCCCGTTCTTGATGGCGACGGCAGCGTCAAAGAGGTCTATCCTGTGCTGCGTCGCGAGCTCAACCGCCAGCCTCATCAGCGTCTCGCGCGCGTGGCGCACTGACCTTCCAGCTAAACGCGTCTGACGAACCGAATATTTCACAAAGCATGTCAAGGTTGCCCTCGAATCCCGCACCTACCTGCGCGGGTTGATGGCATGCATGCTGCTATTGCTTAGCCGAGACGGATGAGCACTAGAACCGCCTCTTCAGAGAGCGCGAGAGTCGCACACCGACCGAGGTGGAACTGTCGATTAACTATGTATCGAAGCTACTTTCTGTCATACGAAGATACCGGACAGCGTCTGCAAAATGACCGATAACCGGCCATCGTCGGGTGGTGAGACAGAACGCCTCGCGCAGTGAATCACCCTGGAATTGATCTCGATTGCGGTGATGCTTGCTTCCGGCAAACGACGATAACCACTCGGGGCGCGACCGTCAAAGTGCAGGGAAACGAAGTGTTCCGACTCCTGGACGTCCGGCCTATTCCGTGTAGCGTCTGAACGCCGTGCCAACAAACCTAGGAATGGTAAGTTAAAGGGAAGCATGTGGAACCGTGACCTCGGCTACAGTGACCCAAAGCATCTAGAGCACAGACTCGTTGATCCGCACCTTGACAGCGCCCGCGTGCGGGTACCACCGCAACCGTATCGTATGCCCTCATTCGTAGCGCTACCGCATCCGTTCAGGACCAGAAAGATGCTCCTTTTGAGACAATGCTCCGCTTCGATAAGCACAATCGCGATGGAATTACTGCCACTCCCGTGCAATCTGCGCGCAGCGTGAACGCGCGCAATGCTCGCCGTCTCTCGATCCCAAACCTCCAAACAGGTCACCCATCCGCCCCCCCTGCTTCTATCTGGCAGTGTGCGAAAAAGGTCCTGAGCTCACACTCCCATGCCGCATCCCGAAGATCAATGGTTGCGCCAGCTAGCCGATTCATCTGGAAGTCCAGGCACACCGCCTCAATTGATCGAGGCCATAGGCCACGTGCGAAACAACACCCATCGACATCAAGGAGCAGCTGAGGATGTTTCCTGAAGCGTGTACTCGCTACCGAAATTGCATCCAGTACGTGACGGGCCGACTCCCGTGGATAGATGAACGCCAGATGAATACCTTCCACTGCGAGTTGCTCCCCCACATCGTGGAATCGGTGGACCATCTGGAACCCGCGTTCGCCGCCGCGTCCGACTCCCGCCACAACAAGCCCCCTGCGTCCGGCGATTTCTTGCAGGCCTACCAGGCGACGATCGGATAACACCAACGCCCTATTCACATCGAACATTCCCGCCCCCACGAGATCCGCCCGCAAGTCGCCCGAGGATGGCAACCGGGATGAATTATAATAAAAGATAAATCATATGTGTTTTATATTATAATGGCATGTGTGCTCTCGCCTGACTACCTGTTCGGTGTCACATGCTCCCTGACTGGCGCAAAACTACGTCTACGGCCCCCAGTGACCTCCTCTTCATGCCCGCAGCAATATCCCAATCGCAGACGTATGCCGCACGTTTGCGCAGAAGACTACGGCCATCAACGAAGTGGCGTAAATCAATGCGGTGAGCGTACGCGAGAGGAACGTCATGCGGAGGAAACCGTCACGATCAACCACATCGGTTCCGCTGTTGGCCATGTGACCGGCATTGGCAAGCTGGGCGCGTTTTCTAGAAGAAAAACTCACCTGCTGCGTGGCACGCACGTGCGAGACGCTGCGGGTTCTCATATATGGATGCCATCTGATCACGAGGATAGATATGGACAGCGACCGGGTATCAACTGACGCATATCTCAAATTCCTCTCAACGCCGTTAAATGACGGGAAGCCGTTTGTGCTGAAAACTCAGCACGCGGTGTCCTTACATTTCGATCATTTCGCCACGCAAAGCTGTATGTCGCTTCGCGCGCCCGATAGGCTCGCGCTCGGTTACACGCGCACGATGATGGGATTCCTTCTATTGCACCCTACCCCGAAGGACATTTGCATGATCGGGCTAGGCGGCGGTTCGCTGGCGAAGTACTGCTACCGTCACCTGCCAGAAGCAAGCATTACCGCAATTGAGATCAATCCGGAGGTAATTGCGCTGCGCGACGCGTTCAGAATTCCGGCAGACGATGCACGCTTCCGCGTAGTGCGTGCTGATGGCGCAGACTTCATCCGTAATCCGGATATCACCGCCGACGTCATCCTAGTTGACGCCTACTTGCGAGAAGGGGTCGCAAGGCAGTGTGCGAATGTAGCGTTTTTCTCTGACTGTCGAGAGCGGTTGACGGAGTCCGGTGTTTTCGCGATTAATTTCACCGATGACGAGCCGGCGTTGATCCGTTATATTGAGCAACTGAAATCAGTGTTCGGATCTTCATACGCCGTCGTCCGATGTGCCGACGACAGTAACCTCATCGCTTTCGCCTGGAAAAGTCGATGTCGGCTGCCATCTTTACGCGTCCTGCTTGAACGCGCCTTCGGCTATGCCTGGGCAGATGAATTGAAACTTTGCTCTACTGCCAGGCGACTCAAAGAGGGCGCAACTCTAGACCCACAACGGTTAACCTGGCGCACAAACAGGCATGCAGACTGGGAGCAGGACGCCTGAAACTCGGCAGAAGACTGAGCACCTCAAACGACATCGTCCCCGTTACGCTTTCCAAGCGTGTTCTTTGTCTTGTAGGACACATTGTGACGTTCGAGATACTCGCGAATCAACTGCCGCACGACCTGTGATGACGTCAGGTCCTGTGCTGCACAGAGCCTTTCAAATGCCTCTTTTTTTGCGGGATCAATAAGGATGGTCAGGCGTGCGGTTTTGGTTTCCATTGGGAGCATGAAGATGATGCATGATAATCAAATTATAATACACCCACCTACAAATCCAATACCAGCGCATGCGACCGGCTGCGCCCGCCTCGACTATGTGCCAACCCGTATCGCCGGTCACAAATTGAATCGTCTTGACGAACTCCTGCCTTGGCGTGGGTTCGACTTGGTGCGCACGCCGGACAGTCCCCCAGCGCCCTCTATCAGATCGACACGCCTGTTCGCCATAACGCTCTATGCGCTCGCGAAGGGACGAACGGCACACCTGAGCCGCTTACTCTAATCTTTGCATAATCATCGGAAAATGTTCGGAGGGCCGACTATGGAATGGCGACGACGCCGACCCGCGTCTCCCGGGTGGTACTGGCTCCAAACGGCGGGCGCTATCGAGGTGGTGCGTGTTTACGAATATTGTGTTAAGCCCGGGGCGCCCCGGGAACTCGAGGTTGCCTATGCCGGGCGTCAGCACACAGTGCCCGTTTCTGACGGCAGATTCTTCAAAGCGATGTGGGCTGGGCCGATTATTCCGCCTGAACAGCCTTGTTCAACTTAAATCAGGATAGATTGCCCACGCTTGCCCCCTCCTGTCTAGCGACAAAACTACCCAATTGTACGCGCAGCCATAGGTAGCGTTCGGCGGCGGGCATGTAGGCTCGCATTCATTGATACTGTCAGCTTGCCAATTCCAATGGCCGCGACGATGCCCCTTAATGAACGAATGATCGACGTGCATGCTCTGCAAGGGGCATTGGCAGTTGACCAGGTGATTGATCGAATCAAGCGATTCATTTTGCCGCGAGACTATAGACAACAGACCACCAGTAGCTGGGTGATGCTACGGCGCGCGCGCCACGTGAATCAGCATATCAGTCGGCTTGTAGACTTTATGGGCGGCGGTGAACCGCACGTGGCGATCATCACGCCTCCTTTTGCCCTACCGTGATCATCGAGCCAGTTAATCCCTCTTATCCGACGCGCACCGCATCGCAAGTGCCAGCAGCGCATCGCCCCCCCCCCGCGTTCATCGCTCCGGTGCCAAGACAATTAGCAAGCTTACTGACGATTCAGCGTTGAGACCGAGCCTCGGTGCTGGGCGGTCCTGCAGCGTGCTGCAGAATAGCGCGTCAGGCAGCTCGGAAAACCAGCGCACGGCCGCTGCCGCGGCGTGATGGTCTACCACGGGGCTCACACCCGCTGGCTTACCGAAACCGCCGCCCTTAGCCCGTGCCACAGCAAACGGAGAGATGCAGCGCGTTTCGCATACCATCCGGTGGACTGTCACTTTTGCCCTGAAAGGACAATGATGCCCACGCACGCGCCCTTCACTCTGCTAACACGTCGGCTGCACGAGCCAAACAAGCTCATTGAACGAGAGGCAAACGCACAAAATCAGACAACACTCGGCATCACACATTGGGAGGCCCGGATAATTGCAGCCGCTGTGGCAGTCCGCCGTCCATTGTCCGTGACGGAATTGGCCCAAACAGCACATCTCAACAGAGACCAGATTCAGTCGTACCGCAGAGGATCGGCTTGCGCGCCGCCTGATGTGTCGGGCGCCGGACAGCCGGGACAACCGCCTCACGTATCTCTCGTTGACTGCATCCGGCCGTGCGCTTCACCGTCGCATCGCCCTACTTGCAAACGAATTCGACAGGGCGATCGCATCCACGCTGACATTTCATGAAAAAATAGCCCTCGATCGTGGTCTTGATAAGGTTGCAAACGCAGCGAATACTGCGTTCGGTTAAACAGCGCTGCGTGCTTGTCCTTGCAACAACAGCGCGCGAAACCCACGTGTCGGCTGCCGGAACCCCAAGCCTTTTCACCAATATCAAGGCCGTAGCCAAACCCGCAAAAATGCTTCTCAGGCGTATCTGGCTCTTGCGCCGCAAACCGCCAGGATCAATGCTGCACCACCGCAGGCGCAATACTCAGGATGCGAGACCGACTTGCCAAGAGGCAATCGGCATGATGCCCGCTGCGCGTTAACCTCGACATGTGCACCCAGCCACAAAAGCTGGTGGACAATACGTGCCGCGATGGCTGTTATGCGCGCTAGCTAAGGCCGATTTCGAGCAGTTCCAGCAGCGTCAGATGCTCCCAATTGCTCTAGACCGGAATGAGCGGATATGCGTCGAACCGGCTGCGCGGACCGCCCCGTGCCAGCTTGTGTCCAGTCCGGTCGGCAAGAGGATATTGATCGGTTCGCAGGTGCTGCCTTTGCGAGGCTCAGCCGTCGCATTGCTCCGGCGGCAGCTCGCTGGCAGACCTTCGCCAGAACGCTTCTTGCTCATCACGCAACCGGGACAGCGACAGAGACTCTATGACCCTGCCTCATTTCCACGTACAGCAGATCATGCAGCGACCAACGCGGCCTCGAAGTCGACGGGAGTCAGAAACCCTATCGAGGTGTGCAGGCGCTCTCGATTGTAATAGCCCTCGATCCAGTCG
>NZ_JAAGPN010000116.1:0-25385 GCF_017104805.1 Paraburkholderia sp. Ac-20347
CCAGGGCGAAGCGCTCGAAGCCCAGCAGCCGCAGCGCGAACGGCGGCAGCAGGTCGATGCCCGCCTGACGCATCAGCGCGCCGGCCGGCCGCATCGCGGGGCGCGGCGTGGGCGCGTCCATCAGCACGCGCACGACTTCGCTCGTGCGCTCGCTCGCAACCAGTTCGGGCTGCATCGATTCGAGATAGGCGGCGATTTCCGCGCGCGACGTGGGCACCTCGGTCGCGCCCAGCAACTGCGCGATGCGCGCGACTTCGGCGTAGTACTGATCCTGCTGCGCGCCCGGCAGCGCGGGATTCACATAGCGCAGATACGCCGCGAGAAAACTCGACACCTCGGCCACATGCACCCACGTGAGCAGCGCGGGGTCGCTGGCGCGATACGGGCGTCCGTCGGGCGCGAAACCGGTCACGCTTTCGTGGATGGTTTTGACGCGTGCGATCAGCGCGAGCGCGTCGGCGCGGCTGCCGTAGGTTGTGCCCGCGATGAAGGTCGCGGTGCGGCGCAGGCGGCCGAGGATATCGGTGCGAAAGGTGGAGTGGTCCCACACGCCCGCGAGCGCGAGCGGATGAAGCGCCTGCAACAGCAGCGCGCTGATGCCGCCCGCCATCATGCCCGCGAAGTCGGCGTGCACTTTCCAGCAGATGGCGTCGGGGCCGAACAGGCCGGGATCGCCCGGCGGATTCGAATAATCGAGCTTCGGACCGCTGCCCGTGGTGAGATGCGTGACGCTCTCGGCGAGCGCCATGCGCAGGCGATGCGAGAGCTGGCCGACGAAGCCGCTCGGCTCGGGAGCGTCGTGGCGGCGGCCGGCGTGCTCGGACATCGTGGACTCGCTCGCGGGACGGCGCGCCTTACGACGCGTCCGGCTCCCAGTCGGTTCCGCGCGCGTCGCGGGCGTCGTCGGGCACCGTCAGGCCGAAGTGGCGATAGGTGAGCTGCGTAGCCACGCGTCCGCGCGGCGTGCGTTGCAGGAAGCCCTGCTGGATCAGATACGGCTCCAGCACGTCCTCGATCGTGTCGCGCTCTTCGCCGATCGCGGCGGCGAGGTTGTCCACGCCCACCGGGCCGCCATCGAACTTGTAGAGAATCGCTTCGAGCAGCTTGCGGTCCATCAGGTCGAAGCCGACGGGATCGACGTCGAGCATGCGCAGCGCGGCGTCGGCGACCTGCGCGGTGATCGAGCCGTCGGCCTTCACTTCGGCGTAGTCGCGCACGCGGCGCAGCAGACGGTTGGCGATACGCGGCGTGCCGCGCGAGCGGCGCGCGATTTCGAGCGCGCCGTCGGGATGAATCTGCGCGCCGAGCAGCGCGGCCGAGCGCTGCACGATGCGCGAGAGTTCGCCCGCGTTGTAGAACTCAAGCCGCGAGACGATGCCGAAGCGGTCGCGCAGCGGGTTCGTGAGCATGCCCGCGCGCGTGGTCGCGCCGACGAGCGTGAACGGCTGGAGATCGAGCTTCACGCTGCGCGCGGCCGGACCTTCGCCGATCATGATGTCGATCTGATAGTCCTCGAGCGCCGGATACAGGATTTCCTCGACGACCGGCGAGAGCCGGTGGATTTCGTCGATGAACAGCACGTCGTGCGCTTCGAGATTGGTGAGCAGCGCGGCGAGGTCGCCCGCGCGTTCGAGCACCGGCCCCGACGTTTGTCGCAGATTGACCCCCATTTCGCGCGCGATGATGTGCGCGAGCGTGGTCTTGCCGAGCCCCGGCGGCCCGAACAGCAGCACGTGGTCGAGCGGCTCGGAGCGGCGCTTGGCGGCTTCGATGAAGATTTCGAGCTGGCCCCGCACCTTTTCCTGGCCGACGTATTCCTCGAGCTGACGCGGGCGCAGCGCGCGCTCGAACGCCTCTTCGCCGGTCGAGGCGGGCGAGGCGGAAATCACGCGCTCGGGCGCGGCGCTGGCGCGGTTGGCGGCGAGTTTGTCGGTTTCGATCATGCAGCGATTGTACCGCGCGACCTGGGCGCGGGCAGGGCGCTTTCAGGCCGCGCGACGCGTTGTTCCGCTTCGCAACTAACAGCCGACGTTGGGCCTCAATGCAGCGCTTCACGCAGCGTGCGACGCCCTGCGTCGCACGCGAGCGCGGCGGACGCTCAACCCTTCGACAGCGCCTTGAGCGCGAGCTTGATGCCTTCGGACACGCCCGTGCCGGCCGGCACGTTCTTGATGGCCGCGACGCCTTCCTTTTCGGAATAGCCGAGCGCGAGCAGCGCGTTGAGGATGTCGCTGGCGTGATCCGACGGCGACGCCGCAGCGGCCATCGCGCCCAGGTCGGCGCCGAGCTTGCCCTTGAGTTCGAGCAGCAGACGCTCGGCCGTTTTCTTGCCGATGCCGGGCACGCGCGTGAGGCGCGCGGAGTCCTGCATGGAGATCGCTTGCGCGAGGTCGTTCACGCTCATGCCCGAGAGCACCGCGAGCGCCATGCGCGCGCCGATGCCGCTGATCTTGAGCAACTCACGAAACGTGGCGCGTTCTTCGATCGTGCCGAAGCCGTAGAGCAGATGGGCGTCTTCGCGCACGATCATCTGCGTGAGCAGCACGACTTTTTCGCCATTGCTGGGCAGGTTGTAGAACGTGCTCATCGGCACGTCGACTTCGTAGCCGACGCCGTTGCAGTCGATGAGCAGGTGCGGCGGGTTCTTTTCCAGCAGTACGCCGGCAATGCGACCGATCATGGCGGATTCAGTGATGAGGGAAAGCGCAGAGTGTAGCGGAGCGCGGCGTGCGCGCGTCCAACGTTAGCCGTCCGGCCAGGATTTTGCGGAGCGATCAGCCGGTCAGCCAATCAACCAATCAGTCGCCCGCGCCGCACGCGCACGCCCTTTTTCGCGAGCGCGGGCGCAATGCCGCCGAGCGTCGCGAGCGTGTCGCCGCCGTGGGCGTGGCAGATCGCCATGCCGAGCGCGTCGGCGGCGTCGGTGCCCGGCGTGCCGGCGAGGTTCAGCAGGCGCACGACCATCTGCTGCATCTGCTCCTTGGTCGCGCGGCCGTAGCCGACCACGGCCTGCTTGAGCTGCAGCGCGGTGTATTCGGCCACCGGCACGCCGCCCGAAACCAGCCCGCAGATGGCCGCGCCGCGCGCCTGGCCGAGCAGCAGCGTCGACTGCGGATTGACGTTGACGAAGACCTTTTCGATCGCGGCCTGATCGGGCGCGTGCTGGCGGATCAGCGTCGATACGCCTTCGAAGATCGTGCCCAGGCGCGTCGGCAGATCGGCATCGGCGGTGCGGATGACGCCGCTCGCGACGTAGGAAAGCGTGTGGCCGTGACGTTCGATCACGCCGAAGCCCGTGACGCGCAAGCCGGGGTCGATGCCGAGAATTCTCATGAAATGCGGGAAAAACGAGTGTGTTTCGGATGGTACAACGAATGCCGGCGATGCCGCGAGCCATGCGGGGCGCGGGGCGGCCACATGCACGTGCGGCGCGCCGCAAAGAAAAAGCCCGCTGGACGCGTGGTCCAGCGGGCTTTCGCCTGTTAAAGCGCGCCGATCAGCTGCGGATCAGCGATGAATCAATGACGGAAGTGGCGGATGCCCGTCATGACCATGGCGATGTTGTGCTCGTCGGCGGCGGCGATCACTTCGTCGTCGCGCATCGAGCCGCCCGGCTGGATCACGCAGGTCGCGCCCGCGTTGACCACCACGTCGAGGCCGTCACGGAACGGGAAGAACGCGTCCGACGCCACAGCCGAACCCACGAGCTTCAGGCCCGCGTTTTCCGCCTTGATGCTGGCGATGCGCGCCGAGTCCACGCGGCTCATCTGGCCCGCGCCCACGCCCATCGTCATGCCGTTCGCGCAGAACACGATGGCGTTCGACTTCACGAACTTCGCGACGCGCCAGGCGAACAGCAGATCGTCCATTTCCTTCGGCGTCGGGTGACGCTTCGTCACGACACGCAGTTCGTGCGGCCGCACGTTCTTCGAGTCGAGCGATTGCACCAGCAGGCCGCCGCCCACGCGCTTCAGATCGAACGCGTTATGGCCTTCGCCCAGCGCGATTTCGAGCAGACGCACGTTCTGCTTCGCCGCGAACACGGCCTTGGCCGCGTCCGAGAACGACGGCGCGATCAGCACTTCGACGAACTGCTTCGACACGGCTTGCGCCGCGGCTTCGTCCACTTCGCGATTGAAGGCGATGATGCCGCCGAACGCCGAGGTCGGATCGGTCTGGAACGCCTTCGAATACGATTCGAGTGCGTCCGTGCCGACGGCAACGCCGCACGGGTTCGCATGCTTGACGATCACGCAGGCCGGCACGTCGAAGGTCTTGACGCATTCCCACGCCGCGTCGGAGTCGGCGATGTTGTTGTACGACAGTTCCTTGCCCTGGAGCTGCTTGTAGTTCGCGAGCGCGCCGGCGGGCGAGGCCAGATCGCGGTAGAACGCGGCGCTCTGGTGCGGGTTCTCGCCGTAGCGCAGATCCTGGACCTTGTCGAACGCGAGGTTCAGCGTGGCCGGGTAGGCGTTGCGCGACTTGTGCTCCAGCGCTTCGGTCAGGCTCGTCAGGTAGTTCGTGATCGCGCCGTCGTACTGCGCCGTGTGCGCGAACACCTTGGTCGCGAGGCGGAAGTTCGTGGCGTAGCCGACGTTGTTGCCGTTCGCGCGCATCTCTTCGAGCACCGTCGCGTAGTCGGTCGGGTCGACCACCACCGTGACGTCGCGATGATTCTTCGCCGCCGAGCGCAGCATGGTCGGGCCGCCGATGTCGATGTTCTCGATCGCGTCTTCCAGCGAGCACTCTTCCTTCGAGATCGTCTGGACGAACGGGTAGAGGTTCACGACCAGCAGGTCGATCGTCGGGATGTCGTGCTTTTCGAGCGCGGCCATGTGTTCCGGCAGGTCGCGGCGCGCGAGGATGCCGCCGTGAACCTTCGGATGCAGCGTCTTCACGCGCCCATCGAGCATTTCCGGAAAGCCGGTGTAGTCGGCGACTTCGGTCACGGGCAGGCCCGCGTCCGCGAGCAGTTTCGCGGTGCCGCCGGTCGAAAGGATCTTGACGCCGAGGTCCGACAGCGATTTCGCGAAGTCGACGATGCCTGACTTGTCGGAAACGGAGATGAGCGCTTGCTTGATCATGATGGGGGAGAGTTGCCGGGAGATCGAGGGGTGAGCGCCGGAAGCGGCAGGCGGGCGACGGCCGTTACAGCAGGCCGTGCTGCTGGAGCTTCTTGCGCAGCGTATTGCGGTTGATGCCGAGGTACTCGGCGGCCAGCGACTGGTTGCCGCCGGCCTGCTCGAGCACCACCTCGAGCATCGGTTTTTCGACGCACGCCATCACCATTTCATAGACGTCGTGCGGATTGGAGCCGTCGAGGTCCTGGAAATACATGCCCAGACTCTCGCGGACGGATTGTTCGATGTTGTGCTTGCTCATGCTGCCAGTCGATCGGTTGGTTCGCGCCCGCCGTTTTGCTCGCCTTCCGCGCCGCTTTCTTCGTCGACATAGACGAGACGGTCGGATACGGCCTTCTGCTCGTCGAAGAACTGGTTGACGGCGGCGAGCTGTTCGCGCGTGGTGTCCAGCGTATTCATGCGGTGCCGGAAGGTATTGGCGCCGCAAAGGCCGCGAGTGTACCAGCCGATATGCTTGCGCGCAGTACGCACGCCCGTAAACTCGCCATAAAACGCGTAGTGGTCCTCCAGATGCTCATTCATGATGGTCTGGATTTCGTCCACGCGCGGCGACGGCAGCAGCTCGCCGGTGATGAGGAAATGCTCGATTTCGCGGAACAGCCACGGACGCCCCTGCGCCGCGCGGCCGATCATGATCGCGTCGGCGCCGGTCACGGCCAGCACGTGTTGCGCCTTCTGCGGCGTGCGGATGTCACCGTTGGCGACGACCGGAATGCGCGCAGCGGCCTTCACGGCGGCAATCGTTTCGTACTCCGCGGCGCCGTGATAGAGATCGGCGCGCGTGCGGCCGTGCACGGTGAGCATGGCGATGCCGCTTTCCTCGGCGATACGCGCGATGGTCAGCGCGTTGCGGTTGTCGCGGTCCCAGCCGGTGCGGATCTTGAGCGTGACGGGCACGGCGTCCGGCCCCACGCCCACGGCGTCCACGACGGCCTTGACGATGCGCGCGACGAGCGGCTCGTTTTGCAGCAGCGCGGAACCGGCGGCCACGTTACAGACCTTTTTTGCCGGGCAGCCCATGTTGATGTCGATGATCTGCGCGCCGTTTGCGACGTTATACCGCGCCGCTTCGGCCATCATCTGCGGGTCGGCGCCCGCGATCTGCACGGAAATCGGTTCGACCTCGCCCGCGTGGTTGGCGCGGCGCATGGTCTTTTCGCTTTTCCAGAGCTGCGCGTTCGACGCGACCATTTCCGACACGGCGTAGCCCGCGCCGAGACGCTTGCACAACTGGCGGAACGGCCGGTCGGTGACGCCCGCCATCGGGGCGACGAACAGGTTGTTACGCAGGCTGTGACGGCCGATGGTAAGGCCGAGGGGGGACCCGGATGTGGACATGACGCGCGAAAAATGCAGCGGCGCGCCCGGTTGGCTCCGACAGAGGTCGAAGCAGGCGGCGCGGCGGCTCAAAAGGGGAAACGTCTATTTTAGCGTTAACAAGATGCGGGGGCTCGGGTCGCGGACCCTGGTGTGGCGGGGGCGGAGGGAGTGGAGGCAGTGAACTCAGGCGATTCGTCTGAATTCATAACGATCGAACCCTGAAAGTTACGTGTAGGGCGGGCGCGCCATCGCGCACTTCACGCCAGCAAATTCCCCTGCCTGGGCAAAAGCCAGTCTTCGAAGTGCAGGCCTTCGACACGCGCGAACTCACGGACGTTGTGCGTGATGAGCGTCAATTGGCGAGCACGCGCTTGCCCGGCGATGAGCGCGTCGTAGGGGCCGATCGGCGTGCCCATTGCGGCCAGTCGCGCACGAACGTCGCCAGCGTGCTGCGCGTCTTCCGCATCGAACGATACCACCTCGAATTGCAGCGCCGCGACACGCGCGAGGTTGAGATCGGCGCGTTGGCTTTTGTACGCGCCGTAATATAACTCGTGCGCGACGATCGACGGCAATCCGAAGTCCGTGGGCAAATGCTCACGCAGCCGCGACAGCAACGGCTCGTCGCCTTTCATCATTGCGATGACGGCGTTCGTGTCCAGCAGGAATCTCATTCGAAGAAGTCCAGTCCGGGCCGCTCCTGTTCGAGCGGCGGGGTCGTGGCGGCTTCTTCGAAGTCAGCGTCGATTGGGCCGATCAGCGGCGTGAGCCACGCCCAGTCATGCGGCACGGGTTCGAGGATCACGGCTGCACCATGACGGCGTATACGCACTTCGGCTGTCTCAAAGCGGAAGTCCTTGGGCAGTCGCACTGCTTGCGAGCCGCCGTGTTTGAAGATTTTGGCGATGTCCATGCGACCCTCTGCATTGTATCTACATATCGTAGATATGATATCGCAAACGGAGTCTGCATGCAGACTCCGAATTATTGCCAATCAACGGAAAACCCCGCCTGCCTCAACTCCGCTGCCCGAACATCATCTGCCGCGCGAGCGCCGCCTTCAGGGGCGGCACGAATTCGAGCGCGGTCAGCGCGAGGCCGCGCAGCGTCGCGAGCGGCGGGAAATCGATGGTGAACAGACGCGCGAGCGTGTCGGTGGCGCCGATCGTCAGGCGGCGGTCGAGGGCACGGCGGCCCGCGAAATCGGCGAGCGCGAGCGGCGTGGCGCCGTGTTGCGCGAGCGCGTCGGCGAGCGCGTGGGCGTCGCGCAGACCGAGATTGAGACCTTGTCCCGCGACCGGATGCAGGGTTTGCGCCGCGTTGCCGACCGCCGCGATGCGGCTTTGCCCCGACACCAGCGTGTCGAGCGCCGTGAGGCCGAGCGGGAACGATGCGCGTCCGTGGATCTGCGTGAAGCGGCCCATGCGCGCGCCGAACGCCGCGCCGAGTTCGGCGAGGAAATCGGTGTCGGAGAGGGCGGCGCGGCGTTCGGCTTCGTCCGGCGCGCCGCACCAGACGAGCGCGTAATCGGCGCTGCGCACGCCGCCCATCGGCAACAGCGCGATCGGGCCTTCTTGGGTGAAGCGTTCCCACGCCACGTGCGGCTGCGGCGCCGAGACCGTCACTACACCGACGAGCGCCGTCTGGCCGTAATCGCGCGTGCGCTTTTGCGCCGGCGATTCGGGCGCGGAGTCGGCTTCGTCGCGCGCTTCCTCAGAAGCTTCCTGCTTCTTTTTCCGTTCCGATTGCGCGCGATACAGCCCGCCTTCCGCGTTCACGAGAATGCGCGCGCGCAGCGAGCGCACGACGCCCGCGCTTTCCACGGGCAGCGTCACGCCGTCGTGATCGACGGTCGGTTCGTGCGCCTGCGTGTGATGCAGCCAGTGCACGCGCGAGCCGGGCAGCGCCGTCTTGAGCGCGTGCGCGAGCGACTGCACGATCGCGCCGTAACGCACGACGTAACCGAGCGCGGGCAAGTCGTAATCGTGACGGTCGATCAGCGTGCGGCCGAAGTGACCGCGCTGCGAGACGTGGATGCGCTCGATGGACGTCGCGTCCTGCGGCCACGCGAGCGCCTGCAGCAGCGTGCGGCTGCCTTGCGAAACGGCAATCGCACGCGGGTCGCCCGCGCTGTCGTCGGGTTCGCGCGCGTCGATCAGCGCGACCGACAGTTGCGTCGTCGCGCTGCGTCCGGCCAGCCAGCCCGCGAGCGCGAGCCCCACCGGCCCCGCGCCGACGATCAGCACGTCGTAGTCGTAGGGCGCGCGTTCGGCGTGCGTTTGAGGGGCGGTCGCTGCGTTCATAGTGGTTCTGTCGGTTCTCGTCGTGCTCACGCGCCGCGGCGCGCGTCCTGCATCAGGGCTTCGATCTCGTCGGCATCGACGGGCACGCCGCGCGTGATCAGCTCGCAGCCGGTTTCGGTGACGATCGCGTCGTCCTCGATCCGGATGCCGATGTCCCAGTAGCGCTCGGGCACGTCTTCGGCCGCGCGCACGTAAAGGCCCGGCTCGATCGTCAGCGTCATGCCCGCGCGCAGCGTGCGCCACGGCGGCGGGGCGTCGGCTTGCGTGCCCGGCGTGCCGCGCTCGCGATAATCGCCGACGTCGTGCACATCCATGCCGAGCCAGTGTCCCGTGCGATGCATGTAGAAGCGCGCGTAGGCGCGTTCGGCGATCACGTCGTCGACCGAGGCGAAGCGGGTTTTGTCGATGATGCCGGTGTCCAGCAGCCCTTGCGCGAGCACGCGCACGGCGGCGTCGTGCGGCGCCTCGAAGTTCACGCCCGCGCGCGTGGCGTCGATGGCGGCCTGCTGCGCGGCCAGCACGATGTCGTACAGCTCGCGCTGCGCGCTCGTGAAGCGTCCGCTCGCGGGAAACGTGCGCGTGATGTCGGCGGCATAGCCGTTCAGCTCGCACGCGGCGTCGATCAGGATCAGGTCGCCGTCGCGCGCCACGGCGTTGCCCGCCGGATAGTGCAGCACGCAGGCGTTCGCGCCCGCAGCGACGATCGAGCCGTAGGCGGGCGATTGCGCGCCGTGCTTGCGGAACGTGTAGAGCAGTTCGGCTTCGATCTCGTACTCGTGCATGCCGGGGCGGCAGGTCTGCATCGCGCGCACATGCGCGAGCGCGGAAATGTCTCCGGCGCGGCGCATGGTGTCGAGTTCGTGCGCGTCCTTGATCAGACGCATGTCGTCGAGCAGCGGAATCAGGTCGTACGCGGCGGCGGGCGCGATCGTGCCGCCGCGCGCCTGCGCCCGCACGGCGTCGATCCAGCGCTTCACCTGGGCGTCGAAGCGCTCCGACGCCGCGAGCGCGTAATGCAGCGCGGGGCGGTTCGCGATCAGACGCGGGATCTGCGTGTCGAGGTCGTCGAAAGGCAGCGCGGCGTCGAAGCCGAACGCCTCGCGCGCGCCGTCGGGCCCGAAGCGGAAGCCTTCCCACGTTTCGCGCTCGACGTTCTTCGCGCGGCAAAAGAGGATCGACGACGGCTGGTTCTCGCCCGCGTTCGCGTCGAGCACGAGCAGCGCCTCCGGCTCCGTGAAGCCGGTCAGGTAGTAGAAATAGCTGTCGTGCCGGTAGGGATAATCGGCGTCGCGGTTGCGCAGCACTTCGGGCGCGGTCGGCACCAGCGCCACGCCGCCGCCCTGGGCGCGTAGCGCGGCGAGTACGCGTTCGCGGCGCGCGCGGTAAAGCTCTGCGCCGCCGTCGGGGCCGCGCGGCGCATCGGCAGCGGCGCGCGAAGCGGCCGAGGCGCTTTCCGTGAGGGTCGTGTCCATCGTGCGATTGTAGCGTGCGATCGCAGCGTCTGATTGTCTGGTCCGACGGGTGGCTCGATGCTGCGGCGCGGGGCGTCCGGACTGTCATCTTCCTGACGCATCTGTCGGCAAAATCCTGCGTGCTCGAAGTCAACCCGTCAGAATTTGGCGAATCCAACGTATACTTCGGCCGGATTACAGAAAAGGCAGGTGCGATGAAACTTATCGGTTCGCTCGGCAGCCCGTATGTCCGCAAGGCGCGGATCATGCTCGCTGAAAAGAAAATCGACTACAAGCTGGTGCTCGAGAACGTGTGGGGCGAGGAAACCGCCATCCACGATTTCAACCCGCTGGGCAAGGTGCCGTGTCTCGTGATGGAGGACGGCGAGGCGGTGTTCGATTCGCGCGTGATCTGCGAATACGTGGACATGCGCTCGCCGGTCGGCAAGCTGATTCCGCAGAACGGGCGTGAGCGCGTCGAAGTGCGGTGCTGGGAAGCGCTCGCCGACGGCATGCTCGACGCCGCCGTCCTGATTCGCTCGGAATACACGCAGCGCACGCCCGAACAGCGCAGCGAAGCGTGGATCGAGCGTCAGCAGCGCAAGATTCAGGAAGGTCTGAAGGCGATGGCCAAGGGCCTCGACGCCAACGCGTGGTGCGCGGGCAACCGCTACACGCTCGCGGATATCGCCGTGGGCTGCGCGCTCGGCTATCTCGACTTCCGCCAGCCGGAACTCGACTGGCGCGAGCCGCATCCGAATCTCGCGAAGCACTTCGAGAAGCTGATGCAGCGAGCGTCGTTCGCGGACACCGTGCCGCAAGGCTGAGGTCCGCCGCCCGCGAAGCTCGATCTCGCGGACATAAAAAAAGCGCGCAGATTCGCTCTGCGCGCTTTTTTTTTCGCCATGCGCGCTACGTCAATAACGTTGCGCACGCATCGATCAGCGCATCGATCGTCGTCACATCAGACGATCTTTTCCACTTCCGGCGCGAACGAATCGCTGCGCGCGACCGGCCACCACTTCTCGTACAGCTGATAGCGATAGCGGCCTTCGAGCAGATCGCCGGGCTTCAGGTACTTGAGCAGTTCCGACATCAGCTTGACTTCATACGACGACACGCGCCGCACGATGTGATGCGCGCGCAGATCGGCGGGGCTGTCGAGACCCGCGGCCTGGATCAGCTCCTGCAGCGCGTGCAGCGTATTGCGATGGAAGTTATAGACGCGCTCGCCCTTGTCGGGCACGTTGAGCGCGCGCTGGCGCACCGGGTCCTGCGTGGCGACGCCGGTCGGGCAGCGGTCCGAATGGCACTTCTGCGCCTGGATGCAGCCCACCGCGAACATGAAGCCGCGCGCCGAGTTGACCCAGTCCGCGCCGATCGCGAGCGTGCGCGCGATGTCGAACGCCGTGATGATCTTGCCGCTCGCGCCGATCTTGATCTTGTCGCGCAGGCCGATGCCGACGAGCGTGTTGTGCACCAGCAGCAGCCCTTCCTGGAGCGGCGTGCCGATGTGATCGGTGAACTCGATCGGCGCCGCGCCCGTGCCGCCTTCCGCGCCGTCCACGACGATGAAGTCGGGCAGGATGCCGGTTTCGAGCATGGCCTTGGCGATGCCGAAGAATTCCCACGGATGGCCGATGCAGAGCTTGAAGCCGGTCGGCTTGCCGCCCGAAAGCTTGCGCAGGCGATCGACGAATTCGAGCAGACCGCGCGGCGTGGAGAACTCCGAATGACGCGACGGCGACACGCAGTCCTGACCCATCGGAATGCCGCGCGTTTCGGCGATTTCCGGCGTGACCTTCGCGGCGAGCAGCATGCCGCCGTGGCCCGGCTTCGCACCTTGTGAAAGCTTCACCTCGATCATCTTCACTTGCGGCTCGTGCGCGAGGCGCTGGAATTTGTCGGCGCTGAAGGTGCCGTCGTCGTTGCGGCAGCCGAAGTAGCCCGAGGCGATTTCCCAGATGATGTCGCCGCCGTTTTCGCGGTGATACTTCGAGAGCGAGCCTTCGCCCGTGTCGTGCGCGAAGCCGCCTTTTTTCGCGCCGAGGTTGAGCGCGCGGATCGCGTTCGCGGAGAGCGCGCCGAAGCTCATCGCCGAGACGTTGAAGAGCGACATCGAATACGGCTGTTCACGCGTCGCGCCGACCAGCACGCGGAAGTCGCTGCTGTCGAGCTTCGTCGGCGCGAGCGAGTGGCTGATCCACTCGTGGCCGACGGCCTTCACGTCGAGTTCGGTGCCGTACGGTCGGCTGTCGACGACGTTCTTCGAGCGCTGATAAACCACGCTGCGCTGCACGAGCGAGAACGGCTTTTCGTCGGTGTCGTCTTCGACGAAATACTGGCGGATTTCGGGCCGCACGAATTCGAACAGGAAGCGCAGATGGCCCCAGAGCGGGTAATTGCGCAGGATCGCGTGGCGTTGCTGGGTCATGTCCCAGAGGCCGAGCGCGACGATCAGCGCGGGCACTACGGCACACAGCCACGACAGGTGATGGAGCGCCGCTGCGATCACGCAGGCTGCGAGCAGCAGCACCGCGCACCACATGGCGAGGTAACGTCGGGAAAACATTCGGGGACTCCTCGATCTCTTGTGTCGTCGCGCCAGCCGGTCAGGCGGCGCGCGTTCGCCGCGCCCGGGTAACGGCGGCGGCGTGCCCGAATGATGCCGCAAGTTCGTGAAACTAGCCGGGAGGCGGGCAAATTTGCCGCATTGACAAATGCGCGTGGAAAGCTGCGCGAAAGATTCGCGCGGCCGGGCGCAAGCGAGGAGGAGGGCGCGCGACGCAGGGTGCGCCGCGCGTGTCGAGCCTGAGCTTGAGTTCGAGCGTGAGTTCGAGCTTGAGTCTGCTCAGGCCTGGCTGGCCGTCGTGGCGCCGGTCTTCGCACCGGCGGCAAATTGTGCCGGTTTCTTGCGCGGCGAGCGCTTCTTCTTCGGCGCGACCGGCGGCAGCACGGCGGGCACGTGCGGTTCGAGCGTCGTGACCGCTTCGATGATGCCGCCGCCGAGGCACACCTCACCGTCATAGAGCACGGCGGACTGGCCGGGCGTCACGGCCCATTGCGCGTCCGGGAAATGCAGCGAGAACTGGCCTTCGCCGAACTCACCCGCATTCGCGAACGAGCAGGGCGCGTCGGCCTGGCGATAGCGCGTCTTCGCGCCGCACGCGTGGCCGTCGGCCGGCGGTTCGCCCGCGACCCAGCTCACGTTGCCCGCGCGCAGATCGTGCGCGAGCAGCCACGGGTGATCGTGGCCCTGCACGACATAAAGCGTGTTCGACGCGATGTCCTTGCCCGCGACGAACCACGGATCGCCGCTGCCGTCCTTGCTGCCGCCGAGGCCAATGCCCTTGCGCTGCCCGAACGTGTAGAACGCGAGGCCGATATGCTCGCCGACCGTCTTGCCGTCGGGCGTCATCATCGGGCCCGGCTTGGTCGGCAGATAGCGGTTCAGGAAATCGCGGAACGGCCGCTCGCCGATAAAGCAGATGCCGGTCGAATCCTTCTTCTTCGCGTTCGGCAGGCCGATCTGTTCGGCGATCTCGCGCACCTTCGTCTTGGGAATCTCGCCGAGCGGGAACATCGTCTTCGAGAGCTGCGCCTGGTTCAGACGATGCAGGAAGTACGACTGATCCTTGGTGTGATCGAGCGCCTTGAGCAGCTCGAAGCGGCCGTTGCTTTCGTTCTGGCGCACGCGCGCGTAATGGCCGGTCGCGATGGTTTCCGCGCCCAGCGTCATCGCGTGGTCGAGGAAGGCCTTGAACTTGATCTCGGCGTTGCAGAGCACGTCGGGGTTCGGCGTGCGGCCCGCGGAATACTCGCGCAGGAACTCCGCGAACACGCGGTCCTTGTACTCGGCGGCGAAGTTTACCGCTTCGACGTCGATGCCGATCAGGTCGGCGACCGACACCACGTCGATCCAGTCCTGACGCGTCGAGCAATACTCGCCGTCGTCGTCGTCTTCCCAGTTCTTCATGAAGAGACCGACGACGTCGTAACCCTGCTCCTTGAGCAGCCATGCGGTCACCGACGAATCCACGCCGCCCGACATGCCTACCACCACTCTACGTTTGCTCATCTTCTGCTGCCTTGTTGCGCCGGATCGCGGCGCTTAGCCTTTGGGTGCCACTTTGGGTTCCACTGTGCCTGCCGTGCCGCCCGCCTTCGGCCCGACCGCGTGCGTCTGCACGAAATCGAGCGGCGCGCGCTTGCCCGCGAGGTAATCGTCGACGCATTGCATCACGAGCGGCGTGCGATGGCGCGCGCTCGCGGCGCGCAGCTCGTCGACGCTCATCCACAACGTGCGGACGATGTCCGGATCGAGCGCGCGATCTTCCGGCTCGGCCGCGACGCTGCCGCAGTACGTGAAGCGCAGATAGGTCGTGCCGGACTCGCCCGGCTTGCCGAAGTGCGTCATGTACATGCCGACGAGCGCCTCGGGCGCGAATGCGTAGGCGGTTTCCTCGAGCGTTTCGCGCACGACGGCTTCGTGCAGCGTCTCGCCGGCCTCCAGATGGCCGGCGGGCTGGTTCAGGCGCAGGCCGTTCGCCGTGTGTTCCTCGACGAGCAGAAAACGCCCGTCGCGCTCGACGACGGCGGCCACGGTGACGTGGGGTGCCCAGGTTTCATCGTTCATGGGCCGCTATTTTACCGGGACGCGCCAAACGCTGCCCGGGGCCGGATCGTCGGCGCGACGCGTGGACGCCGATGCCTGGGATGCCTTGTCAACCGTCCGGTCGGACGACATGCCGCGTTGTGGGCGGCGCGAAAAAAGGGGATAAATCCCGCTTCAAAGGCCGAGCCCCTTTCGGTTAAAGTGGTGCGTCGTTTGCCGTTGCCTTGCCCGTTTGAGAATGTCGAGAACGTTGCAATAAGAGCCGGCGCACCTCGTCGGCCTTACTCCGCTCGATTCGAGCCAGATCAGAAAGAGAAGCAGGCCGAGGAGGAAACAACGATGCATATCGGAGTGCCCGCAGAAACCCGGGCGAACGAAAGCCGTGTGGCCGCGACGCCCGAGACCGTCAAGAAATACGTCGCGCAGGGTCATACGGTCACCATTCAGGCAGGCGCCGGTGTCGGCGCGAGCTTTCCAGACGAAACCTATACGGCCGTCGGCGCGCAGATCGCCGACGCGGCTGCGGCATTCGGCGCCGATCTCGTGCTCAAGGTCCAGTCGCCGAGCGTCAGCGAACTGGCCTTCATGAAGCGCGGCGCGGTGCTGGCCGGCATGCTCGATCCCTTTAATGCGGACAATGCGCAACGGCTCGCCGATGCGGGCCTGACCGCGTTCGCGCTCGAAGCCGCGCCGCGCACCACGCGCGCGCAAAGCCTCGACGTGCTCTCGTCGCAGGCCAATATCGCCGGCTACAAGGCGGTGCTGGTGGCGTCGAACCTGTATCCGCGCTTCATGCCCATGCTGATGACCGCCGCCGGCACCGTGAAGGCCGCGCGCGTGCTGATCCTCGGCGCGGGCGTGGCGGGCCTGCAGGCGATCGCCACGGCGCGGCGGCTGGGCGCGGTGATCGAGGCGTCGGACGTGCGTCCGGCGGTGAAAGAGCAGATTGAATCGCTCGGCGCGAAATTCCTCGACGTGCCCTACGAAACCGACGAGGAGCGCGAGGCCGCGCAAGGCGTGGGCGGCTACGCGCGGCCCATGCCGCCGTCGTGGCTCGCGCGTCAGGCGGCGCTGGTGCACGAGCGCGCGCGCCAGGCCGACATCGTCATCTCGACCGCGCTGATTCCGGGCCGCGACGCGCCCACGCTGCTGCCGTCGGAAACCGTGCAGGCGATGAAGCCGGGTTCGGTCGTGATCGACCTCGCGGCCGGACGCGGACCGATCGCCGACGCGGCCGCGGGGCGGCGCGGCGGCAATTGCCCGCTGACCGTCGCGGACCAGGTGGTGACGGCGCACGGCGTGCAGATCTGCGGCTACACGAATCTCGCGTCGATGGTGGCCGCCGACGCCTCGGCGCTCTACGCGCGCAATCTGCTCGACTTCCTCAAGCTGATCGTCACGAAGGAAGGCACGCTCAACATCGACCTCGCGGACGACATCGTCGCGGCCACGCTGCTGGCTCGCGACGGCGCCGTCACGCGCAAGGCATGACGAGGAGACCGAGATGGAACTCATCAACCATACCGTCATCAATCTGATCATCTTCGTGCTGGCCGTGTACGTGGGCTATCACGTCGTCTGGAACGTCACGCCCGCGCTGCACACGCCGCTCATGGCCGTGACCAATGCGATCTCCGCGATCGTGATCGTGGGCGCGATGCTTGCCACCGGCCTGACCGTGGGCTTCGCGGGCAAGTTCTTCGGCACGCTGGCCGTGCTGCTCGCGGCCGTGAACGTGTTCGGCGGCTTTTTAGTCACGCGGCGCATGCTGGAGATGTTCCGCAAGAAAGAGCCGAAGAAGCTCCCGGCGGCCGGCAAGGAGGGCGCGTGATGAGCATGAACGTCGTTACGCTGCTTTATCTGGTGGCGTCGGTTTGCTTCATTCAGGCGCTCAAGGGGTTGTCGAATCCGCGCAGCGCGCGCGCCGGCAATCTGTTCGGCATGGTCGGCATGGCCATCGCGATCCTCACGACGATTGCGCTGATCGTCAAGGAATCCGCGCAATTCGGCTCGAATCTCGGCCTCGGCCTCGGGCTGCTGTTCGCGGCGCTGATCGTCGGCGGCGGGCTCGGGGCGTTCGTGGCCGCGCGCGTCGAAATGACGAAGATGCCCGAACTCGTCGCGGCCATGCATTCGCTGATCGGTCTCGCGGCGGTGTGCATCGCGTATGCGGTGGTGTCGGAGCCGGCGGCCTTCGGACTCGTCGCGGAAGACGCGCCGTATCCGGGCTTCCTTCCATACGGCAACCGCATTGAACTGTTTATCGGCACCTTCGTGGGCGCGATCACGTTCAGCGGCTCGGTGATCGCCTTCGGCAAGCTCTCGGGCAAGTACAAGTTCCGGCTGTTTCAGGGCGCGCCCGTGGTGTATCCGGGCCAGCATCTGATCAACCTGATGCTCGCGCTCGGCATGATCGGCTTCGGCATTCTGTTCTTCATCACGCAGTCGTGGCTGCCGTTCATCATCATGACGCTGATCGCGTTCGCGCTGGGCGTGCTCATCATCATTCCGATCGGTGGCGCGGACATGCCTGTGGTGGTCTCGATGCTCAACTCGTACTCGGGCTGGGCGGCGGCGGGCATCGGCTTCTCGCTGAACAACGCGATGCTGATCATCGCCGGTTCGCTGGTGGGTTCGTCGGGCGCGATCCTCTCGTACATCATGTGCCACGCGATGAACCGCTCGTTCTTCAACGTGCTGCTCGGCGGCTTCGGCGCGGAAGCGGGCGCGGCGGCGGTGGGCGGCGCGCAGGAACAGCGTCCGGTGAAGTCGGGTTCCGCCGACGACGCCGCGTTCATGCTCGGCAACGCCGAAAGCGTGGTGATCGTGCCGGGTTACGGCCTCGCCGTGGCGCGCGCGCAGCATGCGCTCAAGGAACTCACCGACAAGCTCGTCGAAAAAGGCGTGGACGTGCGTTACGCGATTCACCCGGTCGCGGGCCGCATGCCGGGTCATATGAACGTGCTGCTCGCGGAAGCCGAAGTGCCCTACGACATGGTGTTCGAGATGGAGGACATCAACAACGAGTTCGGCCAGACCGATGTGGTGCTGGTGCTCGGCGCGAACGACGTGGTGAATCCGGCCGCGAAGAACGATCCGAAGTCGCCGATCGCGGGCATGCCGATCATCGAGGCGTACAAGGCGCGCACGATCATCGTCAACAAGCGGTCGATGGCCGCGGGTTACGCGGGGCTCGACAACGAACTCTTCTACATGGATAAAACCATGATGGTGTTCGGCGACGCGAAAAAGGTGATCGAGGATATGGTGAAGGCAGTGGAGTAAGCACTGGGTTCATCATGGACTTGCAGGGAAAAAGCGCGCAGCGATGCGCGCTTTTTTATTCGCGCGGTGTTTCGTGCACATTCGTCGTGCAAGAGAAAAGGCTCAGCGCGACGGCGCGTTTACATGCCGCAGATAATCGGCGAGCCGTCGTCCACTCACATCGGGAAACGGTTCGAGCACTTCCACGCTTTCCATCCGCGCGATGTTGAAGTTGCGAAAGCCCTCGCGCATTTCGCACCACGCGCCGACGGTCCACTGCGCGCCCCAATAGACGAGCCCGAGCGGCCAGACGCGCCGCAGCGTCTGCGCGCCGATGCGGTCGCAATACGCGAAGCGCACGACGAGCCGCGAATCGACGGCGCGGTGCAGCGCATCCACTTTGTCCGAATACGCGCGATCGACGTGATACGACGGCGCGAACACGGCGATGCGTTCGAGCACCGCGCGTTTCTCGGCGGGCATGGCGGCGGCGATCTTCGCGAGCGCGCCGCGCGCGCCGGTGCCGAGCGCCGCGCCGCCCCACGACTCGGCCATGCGCGCGCCAACGGCGAGCGCGGTGAGTTCGTCGGCGGTGAAGGTCAGCGGCGGCAGGCTGGCGGTGCGTGCGAGCCGGTATCCGATGCCCGCTTCGCCCTCGATCGGCACGCCCGACAGTTGCAGGTCGCGCACGTCGCGATAGACGGTGCGCGGCGAGACTTCGAGCCATTCGGCAAGCTGCTGCGCTGTGGTGAGACGGCGTCCGCGCAGCAGTTCGGCGATGCGGAAAAGACGGTCGGCGCGGCGGGTCATGGCGGTCGGGCGCGGAAGACTCGATGGGCGGGAACGGCGCGGTCTGCGGCCTGGGCGGCGGCGCGGGGCGTCTGCATAAATTGCGTCGTGCAGATTGCGTCGTGCAGATGATAGCGCCGCGCGCGCACCGCGCCTTGCCGCGTGCCGTCGCTAATACGTCGCTGACACGCCCGCCGATACGCCGCCGATACGCCGCCGATACGCCGCCGATACGCCGCCGATACGCCGCCGCCGCGCCGCGTTCAGCCCAGCTTGGCCGCGTGCAGCCCGACGCGATTGCCTTCCGTATCGATGAAAAACCCGATGTAGCCGTAATTGTTCGGCAGTTCCAGCGCCGGGCCTTCCTTGCGGCCGCCCGCCTTCTCGACGCGATCGAGCACGGCCGTCACCGAGGGCTGCGCATTCAGATACACGAGCACGCCCTTGGTGTCGGGGCGGGCGTCGCGCGGATTGAACACGATGCAGCCGCCGGTTTCGTTGTCGGTATGCGCGAACAGGGCCATCGGCACGCCGCCCATGACTTCGCGCTGCAAGGACGTATCGAAGGCGGTTTCGTAGAACCGGGCGGCGCGCTCCAGATCGTGCGCGGGGATTTCGAACCAGGAGATGACGCGGGTGGCTTCAATGGTCGACATGATGCGCTCCTCGAATGAGCAGGTTGGACGACATGTATGAAAACTGGCAGCAGATGACGGCAAGTGGTGCGCGCCGCGTTTGCGGTGGTGTGTGCCGTGTTTCGCCGAGCTTTGTGGTGTTGGGACGGCGTGGAGAGGAGTGTGCGGCCCACCTGCTGACAGCGTCCTGTCAGTAGGCTGCGGTCATCGCTTCATCGTCGCGCGACGCGTTTTCGAGTTTTTCTGAGAGAGGCGCGGACGCGACTCTGCTGTAATCGTTTCCATCGCCTCTTTCATTCGCGGCCGCTTGCCGCCGCGCTCACCGCATCGCTCATGTCTCCAAACGTATCCATCATCACGCCCACGGCGAACCGCGCCGCGTTTCTGCCCGCCATCGCGCGCTGCGTGGCGCGCCAGCAAGCCGACTGGGAGTGGCTCGTGCTCGACGACAGCCACGAGCCGAGCGCGTTCATGCGCGATCTCGCGCAGCGCGACGCGCGCGTGCGCTATCTCTGGTCGAGCGAGCCGATGACGATCGGCGCCAAGCGCAACCGGCTCGTGAGCGAAGCGCGCGGCGACCTGATCGCCCATTTCGATGACGACGACCACTACGCCTCGCACTATCTCGCGGACATGACCGCGTTGCTGCGCCAGAACGACGCCGCGCTGATCAAGCTCTCGACGTTCTGGATGTACGCGCCGCACACGCGCTTTCTGGGCTACATGGATCTGAACGCGCGCGTCGGGCTGCACTATGTGCTGAAGGGGCAGGAGGTGAGCACGGTGACGTTCCACGAGAAGATGCAGATCGGCGCCGATTTCATCCTCTTCTACGGTTTCGCCTACGTGTATCGCAAGTCGCTGTTCGAGATCGCGCGCTTCGACGACGTGAATCTCGGCGAGGACGAAAGCTTTATCCGACGTGTGGTGAGTGCGGGCAAGAACGTGCTCGCCGCCGAGGATGCGCGCGGGAGTTGCCTGCATCTGATCCATCCGGCGTCGACGTCGCGCTGTTTTTCGCGCCACAGCTTGCCGGACTTCCTGCTGCCGAAGCTTTTTCCGGAGTACGAAGGGTATCCGCTGCCGGTCGATGCTGGCGGAGCGAAAGTGGGGCCGTCGCGCGTGTGAGCGCGAGCTGTGCGGAGTGAGTCGTGGATACCGGCGCGGCGGGGAGCCGCGCCGGTCGAGGCGCAGTTTAGTCGCGCGATTTAGTCGCGCGATTCCGTGGGCTGGCTGCCCGCGTCGGCGTTACCCGCCGCCGGACGCTGACGCACGCTGCCCGCGATCAGGTCGAAGCGGAACAGACGGCATTCGAGCGCGCCGTTGAACAGCGGCGTCTTGGCCGATTCGCGCAGGCGCAACTGGCCCGGTAGCTTGCGGTCCGAGGTGAGGATGAACGCGCGCCAGCCCGTGAAGCGCTGCTTGAGCGCGTCGCCGAGCGCCTGGAAGAACTCGGCGTCGGGCGCGTCGGTGTGGGCGCGGCGGAAGGCGTCCGGTGCATCGTAGTCGTCTTCGTTACGCGGATTGCGCTCGCGCAGTTCGCCGCGCGCGTTGCGCCCGCGCACCTCGATACGCTCGCCGTACGGCGGATTCGCGACCAGAATGCCTTCGCCCTCGGCGGGCGGCGTCATGTTGCGGGCGTCGAGCTGCTTGAGCGGCACCTTGCCGAGCCCGGCGCGCGCAAAGTTGGCGCGCGCCTTGTCGAGCATCACGTCCGAAATGTCGCTGCCAAAGATCCGCAGATCCTGCGCGCGGCTCAGCGCCGTATTGCGCGCCGTGTTGGCCTCGCTCTTCAGATGACGCCACGCGGCCGAATCGGCCTGCTTGAGACGTTCGAAGCCGAAGCTGCGCTCCAGACCCGGCGCGATATCGAGCCCGACTTGCCACGCTTCCGCGAGGAAGGTGCCGGAGCCGCACATCGGATCGTAGAGCGGCTGCTCGGGCGTCCAGCCCGTGAGGCGCAGGATGCCGGCCGCGAGATTCTCGCGCAGCGGCGCCGCGCCCTTGTCGAGACGCCAGCCGCGCTTGAACAGCGGCTCGCCGGACGTGTCGAGATAGAGCGTGCACTCGGTGGCGGTCAGGAAGGCGAAGATGCGCACATCGGGATAGGCGGTATCGACGCTCGGACGCGAACCGGCCTTGTCGCGCATGCGGTCGCAGATCGCGTCCTTCACGCGCAGCGTGGCGAATTCGAGGCTGCGCAGCGGCGACTTGATCGCGGTGATGTCGATGCGGATCGTCTCGTTCGGCGAGAACCACTTTTCCCACTGTTGCTCGCGGGCGAGCGCGTAGATGTCCTGCTCGCCGCGATACGGACGCTGGGCGATCTTGAGGAGCACGCGGCTCGCGATGCGCGAATGCAGGTTCGCGGCCATGCCGCCGGCCCAGTTGCCGCGGAAATGTACGCCGCCGGGCACTTCGGCACCGACCTGGAGCGCGCCGGGCGGCAGGCGCCGTTGCGCGGTTTCCGCGAGTTCGGCGGCGAGTGCGGCTTCGAGGCCACGCGGGCAGGGGGCGAAGAAATCGAAAGACATGAGAAAAGAGAGGTGACGCTGCGGGGGAAGGCGCTATTGTACGCGGGTTGTGGGGGCGGGCCGGAGCGCGTGTCCGCCAGGGCCCCGGAAGTCGGGCGCTCGCGGCTCGCACAGGCACGCGAAGCCCCGCGTCAGGCGGCCCTCAGCGCGCCGCCGCGACGGCTTGTGCGGCCGCGCGCGCGAGCGGCTTGATGCGCGGACGGGGCTGCTGGCGCGCTTGCCAGAGATCCCACTGCGTCTGCAGCCCGAGCCAGTGTTCCGGCGTGGTGCCGAGCCACGCCGACAGCCGCAGCGCGAGGTTCGCCGTCATGCCCGCCTTGCCGTTCAGCAGGTTCGACAGCGTGACGCGATTGATGTGCAGCTCGTGCGCGGCCTGGGTCACGGTGATCTCCGGCGGAATCCATTCGCGCAGGACTTCGCCGGGATGCGGCGGATTGTGCATTCTGCTCATGCGTGTGCCCTCAGTGGTAGTCCTCAGTGGTAGTCCTGATAGTCGACGAGGACGGCGTCGGCGCCTTCGAACAGGAAAGTGAGGCGCCAGTTGCCGTTGACCCACACCGCCCAGTGCCCGGCGAGACTGCCTTGCAGCGCGTGCAGGCGCCAGGGCGGCGCGTTCATGTCCTGCGGCCCGCGCGCCTGATCGAGCGCGCCGAGCAGCAGGCGCAGACGCGGCGCGTGATGCGCCTGGATGCCCGCCTTGCTGCCTTCCAGAAAAAACGATGCAAGACCTTTGTGCCGAAAGGTTCGAATCATGAGGACTGTAGCCCAGGTGACTACACGCGGCAACGGCTTCAGGTGGCGTGCCGCGACGTAGATCAAACGTGAGGAACGCCTCGCAGACGGACGAATGCGTGTACACAAAGTGCAAACAGCGTGCGAGGCGGATGCGTCCCTCAGCGTCGCGCCAGCGCGGCGAGGACGCGATGGCTAGCGTCAACCTGGGCGGTGACGTTGGCCGAACGGCAGATCAAAACGCGCGTTTCACTCGTTGTCTTCACGCAACTGGCCGCGGCGCATCGGCCACACCAGGTCGGCGGGATGCCGCGACACGCGCCGCCAGAACGCGCGCATGAGCGGGCGCACGTCCTTGCGCGCGAGGTCGCGCGAGCGCAGCGCCATCTGCAACGCGAGCGCGAAGCTCACCGTCACGTTGAGCACCGCCATGCTCGCAACGCCCGCCACGGCCCACCACAGCTCGCCGCTTTTGAGCGTCGCCGGGCCGAGCACGCCCATCGCCACGCCGATCGAACCGGCCGACAGCGTGACGTGGCGCACCTCGAAGTGAAACGCGACCGCCGAGACGATCGCCGGCACGAGGCCGAGCATCATGCCGAGCACGACGTTGCCCCACACGCCCGCCGCGTTCAGGCGGCAAAAACGCGCGAGTCGCGCCGCGCCCGAGGTGCCGAGCGTCATGCGCAGACGGCGGTTCCACGCGAGCGCGTCCTCGACGCGATGGAGCACGAACCAGTTGTCGGCCCAACCGGCGAACAGGCTCGACGCCCACAGCAGCACGCCCGTGAGCGCGGCGTAGAACGGCGTCGGGCCGATCAGCGAGAAGGATTGCAGCGTCGCGTGCGCCTTGGCGGGCGAGATCAGATCGGCGTGAAACAGCCAGCCGCACACGAGCTGGATCGCGAGGCAGGCCGGAAACACGAGCAGTACGTTGCCGAGCACGGCCGCCGCCTGGGTGCGGATCAGCGCGACCACCGACGCGACGAAGCGCACGCGTCCCGGCGCCTCGTTCGCGCCGTCGAGTTCGCGCGCGAGCGTGGGCGCGGTCATCGCGGGCTGCTTGGTCGCGAGCGAGAAGTGGCAGAAGTGCATCACGAGGAAGCTCAGCGCGTAGTTGATGCCCGCGAACAGCCCTTCGATCATCGACGGCAGATGCGCGCCCGTGATGCCGAATTTCACGTACACCGTCACCGCCGTGACGAGGCCGCCGCCCGCCGCCATGCGCAACATCGTCAGATATTCGGCGCGGTCGCGTGCGATGTAGTGCTCGCCGGTGTCGGCGGACAGCTCGACGACCTTGCGCGAGAGCAGCGCGAAATTGCTGCGCACGAGGTGCGAGACGCTCTGGCTCGCCTGGTTCGCGCGGACGAGATCGGCGGCGAGGCGCGCCTGCGTGCGGGCGTCGTCGCTGGACATCCAGGCGTCGAGCAGATGCTCGGCGCGCACGATGCGCATGCGCATGCGTTCGACCTGGAACACGGTGTCGACGCGCACGCCGTGGCGGTAGAGATGGGCGAAGACGTCGTCGGTGGCTTTGCGGCATTCGTCGAGCAGCAGGCGCAGCCACGTCACTTCCTGGCGCAGCCGCGCGGCGTCGCCCGAGTCGCGCGCGTTTTCGACGGCGAGCATCGCGCGCGTGAGGCGGAAGAACGGCAGCTTTTCGACGGCGACGTGCGATTCGTCGCGCGACAGTCGGCTGCGCACGGTCGGCGAGAGGCCCGTCGAGCTGATCTGGCAACTGAGGTTGTGCAGCGCGGTCAGCAGGTCGAGCGTGAATTCGGTGCCTTGCGGGGCGCGGCTGGCGCGGATGTCGTCGGGCGACGCGGATTCGGTTTGCGCGAGCGCTTGCGGCTCGGCGATCAGGGCGCGCAGGCGTGCGAGCACATCGGGCGGCAGCGTCGCGATCCACTCGGGATCGTGCGTGGCGGGGAACATCAGCGTGACGAGCGCGGCGAGATCGCGGCGGTTCGGCGCGGGCGGAATCAGTTGCGCCTGAACCCGGCCGACCAGCGCGCCGAACAGGCCCGAGTGCACCGGCATGCCGGCGTCGCACAGCAGCGAGATGCTGTCGCTTTCGCGCAGCAGCTTGCGCACGATGGCGCCGACGTTCGCCTTCCAGCCCGGATTGCGGTCGAGCACGTGCAGCAGGTAGCGCAGGCGCGCGTGTTCGGGCGGCGGCGGGGCGTCGGCTTCGGCTTCGGCTTCGGACTCGGCGGCGTTGGCCGTGTCGGCGAGCGTGTCAGGCGCGGGCGGCGCCACCCGGCTGGCGCCGTCGAGCTTGCCGCGCCGGTGGATCCAGTGGGCGAGTTCGATCAGCCAGTCGCTGCGTTCGGCGTAGGGCGCGTCGGCGTCGGCGGTGGCGAGCAGGGCGTCGAGCTGCTGGCCGGCGCTGCGCGAGGCGCGCCATTTTTTCCAGAGCGTGGGGACGGAGCGAAACATAGGCAAACGACCAAAGCGATAAGGCAACGCGACATTATCGCGGGCGGCGGGCGTTTGACCGTTTGAGATGGGCCGGCGCGGCATGAGCGCGGCGGCGTTCGGCGGTCGGCGGGATGAGGGATGTGGGCGGGAGCGCGCGCCGCGTTCCGTCGAGGAAGC
>NZ_JAAGPN010000117.1:0-25363 GCF_017104805.1 Paraburkholderia sp. Ac-20347
GTAACTATCTGATTCTATTGGCACTGACGTGTCATTTTTGGTAGGTAACTTTTGTACAAAAAGCGGGCGTAAGTGGCTGTTTTTCTTCTTAATTGTGGATTGCGTCATTACATAAACGGGCGGCACGTCTCTTTGCCCGCAAACGGCCGCCCAGCTTAGCCGGTTCAATATCTGTTCACTATTTGTTCAAAATCAGATAGTGCCAATGCGCACCTTGACCGGCTCAATGCCGCGCACATCCGCATAGAGATCCGCCATCGTGTCGGACTTGTGGCCCAGAAGCGCCTTTGTGTCCACGTTGCCCTGTTCGATGTACAGACGTTTGCCCAGGCTCCGGATCTCGTGAAAGCTCGGCGCGCCTTTCCCCTTGATTCCAGCCAGTTTGCGCGCGACAGCGAACCGCGTGCTGATCGTGCCGCGCTGGACTGGATCGCCAACGTTCGTCAGGCCCTGGCGGCGCACATGGTGGATCAGATATTTGCTGACCACACCGGTTGACCGGCATCGGGTGATCACGTCGGCGAGCGACATTCCGATTGCGTTTAGACGGATCGCCGTCGGGATCGCGATGCGCACGCCGGTCTTGGAGCGCTCGAGGATTACCTCATCTCCTTTTACGAAGCTGCGCTCCCAGCGCGCGATTGTCGACCGGTCTTGGCAGGAGACGAGTGCGAGCAGCATCGCGTTTTCAAGCCAAGGTGCCACTTCGCCGGATTTCGCGCGAATCGCGTTGAACGCATCGAGCGTCAGCCGCTGCCGCTGAACCTTGATTCGTGCGCGGTCGGTCGCCTCCGCGGGATTCTTGTCCATCCAACCCAGCGCCATGCCGCGTCGGCAAATGGCGCGCAAGCGGCTTCGGATGTTGACCGCCCATTGCATCTTGCCTTGCTTCTCGTAGGCTTCCAGAACCTGCGCCACGTGCTTCGTGGTTAGCTCCGAGCACTTGACGTCGCCTAGCCGCGCTTTGATGGCCCGATCGAGGTACTTGCGCTGATCGATCGTGGCCTGTTTGACGCCATCGTTCGGCATCTTGAGAAGCAGATCTGCGATCGTTTCCCCCGTGTCGTTCATTCTCTCGACAAGGCGCTTGCTTGGAGTGAGTTCCTTGAGTCGCGCATTTGCCTCGACCACCTCAAAGATCGCCTGCTCGATTGGCATATAACCGAGTGTGACGCTTTTCCTCGTACGCGGATCGCGCCAGACGTAGTATCCCGGGCGAGGTTCGTGCAGATTCGCAGGCCAGCTCGCCCGCTTCCGTATCCGTGGTCTAGCCGCCATTTTCAAATACCCTGTCAACAAGTCGACGTTTTTCGACGGCATCGCGATAGACGGCTTTGTCATCGACATAATATGCGCGCCCAATTTTCTGGGGCGGAGGGTAGATCTTCTTATCCTTGATCCACTGGCGAGCAGTGCGCACCGCCGGCGGGGGATCAAATTCACGCGCGATCCATTCGTTGAGGCGGATCTTCATTGCTGATGCTCCTATAGCAGCGCTCGGACGATTTCGCCGGTCTCGACGAAATACCAGTCCGAGTCGGTCAGGTTGTTGATCAGGAACCGTTCGAATTCAGCGGGCGGCGTGGCGCGCCGGATGCGCTCCCACTTGGCTGGCGGACCGCGCCATGTTGGCTCGATGCCGGCCGCGCGCGCGGCGGCCAGGTTGTGGTGCCCGTCGACGAGCACGCGATACCGCGCGCCGCGCAGCTCGAGCTCGGCGACACGGACGATGAATACCCGGAAGCGCTCGGCCTTGTCTGCGACCTTCGCCGGGTCGAGGAAGCGCTGAGATGAGATGAGCGGGTGGGGCGCGATCATTCGGTGTATTCCTTCAAGTCTTCGATCGCGCCAATCATTGCGACAACATCGCCGCTCGCGAGAGCATCGGTGGCGCGCTTCAGCGACGCGCGGATGAACATGGCGCCGAATGCGCCGGCGGGGCCGATCTCGACGTAGTGGCCGAGAATCGTTGTGACGCGTTGAATCTCTGCGCTGAGTCCTTCTGCGAGGTTCATGGACGTTCCTGTATCAGGTGATGGAGCCGAGCTCGTACATCTGACGCAGCTGCGTCGCGATGTCGGCGGGGACATCGAAGAACTGGAGCGCGCCCTTGCATTCGACGAAAGGCACCGGCTTGACGTCTTCGAGGAGGAATCCCCATTGGCCCTCCATGTGCCACGTCGAGGTCCGTCTCGCCGACGGAATGCAATCGGTGAGGGTCGCTGCGCCGACGATCCCGCCGCGGTGAAGCTTTTCTTGCCCGGGCAGTGCGATGTCGATATCGAAGTGGTCCAGAAAGGCCTCGACGTCGTCGTATTCGGCGCGCGTCATCCCCTTGCTCGCGTGGATCAGGAATCGTCCGCGGAGGCGTGTCGGCCAGGTGCGGTTCTCGATGACTTTCAGCTTGCAGGCCGCGATCGCGACTTCGCGCGCCGCGCCGGTCAAGTCGGGGCGCACGATGAGCCACGCCCATGGCTGGCGGATTGAGAGGGCTTTCATTGCGCGTCCTCTTCGTAGCCCTTCAGGAAAATGCTCTCGCGCATGCTGATGCCGCGCGATTTGCACATGCGGATGACGGAAAGCAGAAAGCTGTCGATATGGTTGCCGGCGCGCGAAAGCGCGTTCAGCAGCTCCATTTCGAAACCACGGTCCTTCGCCAGCTCGTACGTCGATCCGCGATCGCCGCGATCGTATTCGACGGTCGCAACCATCGACATGCCTCTCGGCCGCATCTTGCTGGCGAGCTCGAGCAGCGCCGGCGCGATCTCTTCGTCGTAGAACTTTTCGTTGTCGGTCACGCTGCACCTCGCGGGAATTCGTCGTGCGTGCGGCCGTCGAGCACGCGGCCGGCAGCTTTCTTGCCAATCCGAAACAGCGAGACGCCGTCGACAAGGCACGCACTATTGGCATCAGCGTAGGCGGTGCCGTTCGGGATGGTACGGTCGCTCCACTCGCCCCATTGCTTGAACAGGAACGGCGTGCCAGCGGCCGCGCACTGAGCGCGAATGGCCCGGGCCCAGCGCGGATGCATCGGACGCGCGCCGGGGCCGCTCTCGCCGCCGACGATCACCCAATGGATTCCATGTTCCGGTTGATTCCAGCCCTGCAGCACTGAAACACGATGGCCGCCCCACGGAATTGATGTTAGGTCAACGTCGCCAAGCAACGGCTCCATCGACAGGAAGCGCACGCGCGCGGGCACCGCGAGCAGCTTCGGAATATCGCGGTCCGCCTCTTCCTGATTGACGATCGTCGCGCCGAGCCAGACGTTCGACAGAGGCGGCGCGATCGGCAACATGGCCTGCGCATTGCCGATGCGCTTCGTCAGCAACAGCCAGTCAAGGTTCGGTGTCGCGAGGATCAGATTCCAGAGGTCGGAGTGCCATGCCGGGTCGACTGCGTTATCGAACACGTCCGCGAGCGACGCGCAGAACACACGCTGACGACGGCCGTGTGCGGCAAAGAACTCCGCATGCGCAGCGTTCCACGCGAGCGGCTTTCGCCAGTTCGCGGGCGACGTGCGCCGGCGCGGCGCGCCCGGTCCCCAGTTGACGGCCGTGCCGCCGGCGAAGCGTGAATTGCGCGCCTCGGCGTAGCAGTGGTCGCAGCCCGGCCCGACCTTCTGACAGCCTTCCCACGAATTGAACGTGTGGTCGGTCCATTCGATTTTGCTGTTCTCGCTCACCACTCGCCTCCGAGGCCATTCAGTTTGTGGAGTACTCCCGGCAGCGCGCTCATGCTTGACACCGTGTACAGGCCGCGCGCGATCGCGCCGATCATCCAGAGCAGGAAAGCGCGCTGTGACGTGCGCGTCCATTCATCGAGCTGCACCGCGCCGGCGGGAGCAGACGAAAGGGGCGCACAGGTCGGGCGCAGCTTTTCGGGAATGGCTTCGATAGCGGCGGCGTGCCGCGCTGCGATAGCGCCGCGCTCGTCGAGCTGCTGCGGAGCAGCAGGAGCGTCGAAGTCTGCGAAGAGGTCAACCTGCATCGCTGACCTCCACATGAGTCGCGGCGGCTCGCCGGGCGGCGACGAATGCGCGCTGCCACACGACGGCTGCTTCCGGCGTACCGAGGGTACCGAGCGCGCGGCGATGCGCCGTCATGGCGCCAGCTTGGCGCCACGTGATCTCGACGGCGCCGCGCATCACGGCTGCCGAGCGCTTGCCCAGCTCGATGTCGTAGTGGCTGCGCGCGGTGCCAGGCTTCTGGTGCCAGCGACGCGCCACGCCGATCGCGGCGGCCATTGCGTGCAGCTCGTCGTCCGTGTCCGCGATCATGTGGCACATCACCATGCGGCCGTAAGCGGCGCGCATGTCGTCGACGTAGACGGTCATGACCAGTCTCCTGCTTTGCGTCGCACGCGCGCGATTACTGCGCGGGTGGCGCGGCGGCGCTGGCGCGCGTTGCCGCTAAAGTGCTTGTCGAGGTAATCGACGACGTACTCGCGCGTGTTGCAGTGAGGGCACGGTTTGTCGCCGCCGGAGTGCAGCGGGCCGCCCGGCTCATCGCAACTGTCGAGATCCCAGAGATAGCCGTCGATGCACGTGCCATCCGGATAGTTGGCGCCGAACGACGGGCCTTCGAAAGAGCAGCCGAGAGTCGTCACGCTTCACCTCCCGCGCTACCGCTGCGCTCGATCTCGGCTTTGCGGGCGGCGCGATCGATGCGCTCCATCTCGCTGATGATCATCGCGGCTGCTTTTTCGAGCATGCGTCGCGGAGTGCCGGGCTTCCACCAGTCTCGCGCCCACGGCCACTCGGCTGGCATCGACCGGCGGATTTCCATCCAACTCCCTGCAGCGTGTGCGTAACATGCGGCAGCGCGCGGCAGTTCGCCGTTCGTATATTTGTCATCGTGCTCCGGCGTCCATCCTTCGACGCTCACCTGCCGAGCACGCTCGGCGAGCACATCGCGCGCTGCGTCGCTCATGCGCTCGGTGGGAGCGGTGGCGAGAGACGCGCGTACGATCTCGCCATAGGCGTTTGCATAGCCTTGCATCTGGTGTTCGGTGAAGTACGCATGGGCTGCTACATGGGCGAACGACTCCGGGTAACTCGGAAGCGCAGGCCATTGGAAGTCTGCGGCTTCATTCGGGCAAGCGTAGCCAGCCGCTTCGGCGCTGCAACTACCCTCGCAGATGCACTCTTCGCTTACGAGATTGCTCAAGACTCGCCAGCGGCGAAACTCGCTTCCATCAACGGGCTTACCGAGTGACATGACGTGCGCCCGGCCTGCGGCCCACTCGATCGCTTCGCGCTGTTCCGTGGTCAGCGCTGCTTGCGGTGCTGCCGCGTGGGCCGCGAGTTCTTCGATAACCGAAGCTGCGGCGGTCATGTCATTCATTCGGCCGCTATGATCGCGCGCCCACGTCGGTACGCCGTTTGACCATTCGCCGTGGGTGCGCAAATGCAGCCATTCGGTATAGCGCGGAAGTGCCGCGCGCTCGTCGGGCTGCGCTGCCTTCTCGCCGCACTCGGTGCACACGTTGTCCGAACGCACGTAGTCGTGCGCGCACGTCTCGCTCGGCGCTGCCGCATCTGCGGCGACGGTCGGCGTAGGGGCGGCGAGAATTACTGTGAGCTCGTCACGCAATCCCGCGAGAAAATTCACGTCTAGGCCGGCAGACGCTTGTCCGTTCCAGATCATCAATGTCTCGATCAAGTCTTTGACTATCACGCCTACTTGCGCTGCGCGCTGCGTGGGTTGCTTGTTTTCGTTGCTCATTGCGCGTCTCCCTGATTTTCGCGGCGGCGCTGGATGCCGTCGCGCATGCGCTGACGCTTCAAAGCGTTCTCAGCCTCGTATTTGTCACGTCCGAACAGTGCGTAAGGACCATCCTCCGTGTCGTAGATTTCGAGCAGGAGCCAGCCATCGCCTTCTGGAGCCGTCGGCGTCCACACGGTGCAGTTGTCCACTTCGCCGTCGCACCAGCGCTCGTACAGATCGGGCAGATCGCTTTCCATTGAGCGGAACCACGTCTCGATGCCGAACGCCTCAAGAAACTTGTCGGCACGCGTGCCTTCGTCGCAAATCGGAAAGTCCGGATGCGTCAGGAAGCCTTGATCGTCGCGCACGATTTCGCGCGGCGTCAGCAGCTTCTTGCGCAGGCCTTCGAGGTTGATCGGCGCAGCAGGGGCGACGGGAGCGGCGAGCGTCGCCTCATATGCTTCGAGCGCGCGCTCGCGCAGCTCGGCGTCGTCGTAGGTTTTGGCGATGCAATAGAGCACGCTACGGGCTGCTGCCAGCGCTCCCGCCGCATCGGAAGGAGGGGCGGCGAGAAACGAGCGCGCTTTTAGGATCAGTTCGCGAAATCTCGGGCCGTCGCACGGCTCACCGGAAACCTCGCATAGCAGCGTGATCGTTTGGAGCGTGCTGCGAACGTCGTACGCGCCAGTGTCGGTCAGTTTCTTCGTGTCCATCGTTATCCTCGTTTCGACTAGCGCATGTCGTCCAGCGCCAACTGCGCGCCAGGCATGACGACATCAGACGGCTTGATCATCGAAAGCTCGAGCTCCGGTTCGGCACCCGCGATGTATCGCAGCCGGCGACCGGCGTAATCGCGGTTGCAAGAGATCGACTCGCGCATGAGCTTGATGACCTGCATCGCCTTATCCGCGTCGAGCAGGAAGTGTTCGAAGCCGATGCGGATGCACGCGACGTCGCGCGTTATGCGGTTCTTCGCTCTCGTCGCCATGTCAGTGGCCCTCCGGCTTTTTCTCGACGGGGTGGCCCAAACAGCCGTGCTCTTTATGGTCGAAGTTGTCGCACGTCCCGTAGGGAATGAAGTTGTGCCCCTTCGACAGTTCGTCGAGCAGGATCGATTTCGCTTCATCGGCCGACATGGTCTTGCCATCGTCGCGCTTGAACATGCCGCGAAAATCCCTCGTTTTCCAGTTCTTCAACGCGCCGCGCACGTCGAGGCACATGTGAAACTGCCTTCTTTCCGAAGTGATCATGTCGTCGTCCCCTCGGATGTCCCGGCGCGTTGATTCGCGCGTGCGCGCCACGCTTCGATATCCTTCACGCCTTCCTTGCGCCAGTTGGCACCGTGACGCAGCACGAGCTTGACCATCCAATGCAGCACGTTGGCTTGCTCGTCCTCGGCCTTTTTCTTGACGTCGATACCAGCCAGACGCATTGCCTGAGCGATGGATATGCACTGGAAACACATGAAGCCGAGTACTTCGCGCAGCTCCGGCGTGAGTTCGTCGGGATACGCCGGCGATCTGCGCGATCGCATCGCCAGTTTGGTCACCAGATATGGGATCGTGGTTACCTTCGTTATGCGCGTTCATGGACGTGATCCTCGGTGGGGATTCGTTAGCGGGCCGCGAGCGGGTCGCGGATGATTGAGACGCTGTCGATCTTGACGCTCACGCGCACGCCGCAATCGCAGGAAAGCATGTCCGCGAAGGAATGGGCGAGTGCGTGGAGCTGTGTCGACGTCGGCTCCTTCGCGAAGAGATAGCGCCGGCTCTGTTCCATGAAGGCGGCGCGCCTTCGCGTTTGTTCGTGTTGCATCATTCGGTCGGGTTGGTAGGTGATTCGAGGTGTTTGCCGGCGGCCGCCAATTGAACGGCGTATGCATCGCCGAAGCGGCGCAGGGCGTCGAGCGAGCCGCTGATGCTCGAGTACTGTTGCGACCCGATCACAGCGTCGAGCTGGACGGATAGGCCGGCCTCTCGCGCGAGCCGGATCAGATCGGCGTTCATGGACGCCCCGTGTTCGGGAACGGCCAGGGTTCCTTCGCTTTGGGTGCGGTCTTGAGTGCCGGCTTCGCCTTGTCGATCTGCTTTTGGGGCGTGGTGGCAGCTGCACGCGGATTCGCGGCGATCTTCTTCGCGGCAGGTGCCTTCTTCGCCGGCGAGGCCTTGGCCGTCGGTTTCGTGCTCGGCGCGGGTGCCTTCGTCGCCGGTACCGGCTTTTCTTTGGGCTTCGGCTTCGTGCCCGATTCGACCTGCTTGCGCACGACGCCGGGATCGATGCCGCGAACGCGCGCAGTCGCTTCGAGCAGCTCCGGCTTCGGCGTCGAATAGGAGTCGGCGACCGATTCGCCGATCAGCGCCAGATCCATCACCAGGCGCGCTAGCGCGACCGGATCGGTCTGTTCGAACTCGTCGACCTTCTTGGCGAATTCCGCCTCGCTGATTGCAGTGTTGCCCCAGTCGTAAAGCTTGCTGATGCGCTTCTGGTTTTCGTTCCAGAGGCGTCGATAGAACGTGACGGCCACGATCTTGAGGTCGAAGTCGTCGAGGCCGGTTTCGACATGTTTCGCGCGGATCTGGCGGAAGAGTTCGCCGCGGTATGCATCGGCCTTTTTCTTCTTCGCAAGTTCGGCCGATTGCGACGGATTCGACGTGCCCGCACTGCGCGCTTCGATGCCCTTCTCGGCGAGCGCCTTCTTGAGGTCAGCCTTCGGCATGACATCGATCAGCTTCCCGTCGTGCGGGCTCTCCAGGAGTGACGACGCTTTGACACCCTTGGCGCCGATAATCTGGCGATACGAGCGGCGCTTCGGGTCCTCATAGCAGGTGTCGTCGAGCTGCACCAAGCCGCCCTGCAGCTGGCCGTACTGGTGTGGCAGAGCAGCTTTCGCATCTTTGCCGGTGATGACAGTGCGCCCGGCGGCTTCGGCGTCTGCGCGCTTCTGTGCGGCAGCCACTTCGCGCTTCTTCGCAAAGCACGCCGGATCCGTGCAGATCTCTTTGCCGCGCACGTCTTCGAACAGCTCGGGCTGATTGCCGGTGCGCTTCGGGCACGGGCCGCACGCGCCGGCCGCGGGCACGAGCGTGGCGTCGGCCGTCTTGAACGGCGCCTGGTCGAGGCGGAGCATGTACGTACGTTCGATGTGCTCCGAAGCAGCTTTGACCGATCGAGGCTCGCCATTGGCCCATGGAGCCGTCAGTTCATTCGCGGCCTTGTCCTGCAGGTCGGCGGGTAGGCGCGCGATCATAAGGGCGGTCTTCGCGTTCAGCTTCTCGTCGAAGAACAGTTTGCGTGTCTGCGTATTGAGCGCGCAGAGCTTCAAACGTTGCGCGATGTACGTGCGCGTCTGGCTGACCTCGCTCGCGATCTGCTCGAGCGTATGTCCGCGATCGGCGAGGACCTTGTAGCCGTCGGCTTCTTCGAGCGGATGAAGATCGCGACGCTGCAGGTTCTCCACGATCTGGATCTGGAGCACTTCGTCGTCAGTCAGGTTGCGCACTAGAGCCGGAACCTCGGCGAGTTCGACGACGGTTGCTGCGCGGAAGCGGCGTTCGCCGGCGACGAGCTCGAACAGGCCCGGCGAATCTGGCCACGGGCGTAGCAACACGGGCTGAAGAATCCCGTGGGCGCGCACGCTCTCGACGAGTTCGAGGTGCTGGGCCTCGGGAAAGCGCTTGCGGGGATTCGTCGGCGATGCCTGTATCGCGCTCAGCGGTAGAAATTCGATGGATGCCTGTTCAGTGCTCTGCACGGCGGTTTCTCCAGTTCGTTAATGGGCGTTCACGCGCATTCAGCCGCGTTCAATGCAGCACACGGCCAGCTGCTTGCATGGCGCCCGTGACCGCCGCGAAGATGCGCGCCAGCGTCTCGTCGCTGAAGCGCGGCGCAGGCGGCGCTTCGATATCGGCCTGGTGAATTGCCATCGCCCGAACCCATTCCGGATTTGCCGCCGGCGCATCAAGCCACATCGGCATCCAGTTACCCTCGCCATAGCATTTGTCGTAGGCGGCAAACAGGCCGCGACGGCTGGCGTTGAGAGCCTTGCTGACGCCTTCCTTGAGTTCGAGCGGCAGGGCGTGCTGGCACCCGAATGCGTATCGGAAGTGCTCGACGGTGTAACGGTCGAATGCGACAGACGCGAAAATGGCGCCGTCTTCGCCGAGCGCGGCATAGGCCGTGTAGTGGGGCCCGTTTTGCTCCGCGCGTTCGTCTTTGAAAATGAAGATCGTTTTCATGGCTTCGGTCTCTTCGTGATATGCGTCATGCGCTGGCGCTTTGCGGCGCGCTGGAGCGCGCGGGCGATTCGGTAGGCGTCGCGGAAGTCCATGCTCCCGTCGTCGACGGCTGCGAACAGTTGGAAGAGGGTTGGTGACGGCGCGGGCCGTTTAGTACGGCGGATCGTCATCGTCGAGACCGAGCTGCGACTGCGGGGGACGCCCGGCGGGGAGCGACTGGAGTGCACGCTTCAATTCCCACGTGTTGATTGGCTGCACGCGCAGCTGGCGGACGAACAGGCGCGCGGCGGTCTCATCGAGGAACGTGATGCCGTAAATCGCGCTTGCGCCGAAGGCCTTCGTGAATGCCTGGAGGGGCATCTCGTCTTCAGTTGCGTCGACTGCGGGTACGTCGACGCGTATCAGCGATGCGCCGCCAATATTCAGCTCGGAAACGCGACCTGCAATACGTTGGTGTCCGAACAATTCGATCAACGCCCATTGTTCGAATTTCTGATCGCTCATTTCGAATCCTAAAAAATGGGGCGCTGTGAAAGCCGCCCACCGAAAAACGCGCGGTCGGGGTTAGGCCGCGCGCCTGAGAGCCTGTTACTTGCGCATCTCAACCAGCACGCGGAGGATTCGTGCCTGATGCGCGGCGAGTTCGACGAACGTGCCGCCGCGCTGGACAGTGACAGCGCCATCCGGCCACGCGATGAGGAGCGCGTCGCCGCTCGTCAGCGTGAAATCCGGCTCGCGCGCGGCGACTATCGACGACGACGCGGCGTCACACGGTTTCTGCGCGGGCTGAGCCGCATCAGCTGTATCCGGCGCGACAGTCGCGGCCGGCGTGGCCTCTGGAGTGATTTCCGCGCTCTGCACGCTGGCGGTGGGCGCCGAGGGTCTGTGTTCGGGCAGTCGATATACGCGGCCCTCGCGAATCAGCGCGCCGCTTTTGAGCGCGCTCGCGACGTAGGGCGTGATACCGGCTTCCGGAGCCAGCCCGAGTGCGGCGCAGATACGTGCGCTGCCTGTCGGGCCGCTCGTTCGAAGAAACTCGATTACCTGATCGGCGCGTGTGCGCCGTGGCGCTTTTTCGCCTTCCGGGGCCTGCGCGGTTTCGGGCTCATCTTCAGCAGAGGGCGCGCGCTTGAGAAGACTGGACGGGTTCGCCCATGGATTCGGCGGCGAAGCTGGCCCGGCATCGACAGCAGGCTCGGCCGCTGCCTTCGGCTTTCCGTCCTCGCGTGTGGCGATCACAGCGCTCTCACCGGCGACCGGAAACATATTGGGATGGCCTTTGTCGCTCATACCGGCTGCCCGATGAATGCGGCGGCTGCGTGCGGCGGAAAGCAGCGCGTCGCGCGCGCCACCATCGTGTCCAGCTCGAGCACGGCGGCTGCGCTTTTCGCATATGCAGCGTCGTATAACGCCGGCAGGCTGTCCTCGAACGAGGAGCGCACTTCGTCGCGATTCGCGCGGCGGCCGTCGATGTACCAGAACGTCTGCTCGGCCTCGGCCATGCGGAAGATGAGACCGCCGTCGAGCTGCTCGGATTCGTAAGAGCGCGCGACCCATACGAGCGAGACGCCAATGCGCTTCTCGATGACCGGGCACGCCTTTGCCGCGAACTTCGCGCATTCGATGTGCGCGGGTGGCATCGATGACGTGCGCGTGACGGCCGACAGCGCGTCGATCACGAACGCCTTGTACTGGCCGAGCTGCTCGCCGCAGATGCAGCAGCGCTTGTAATAGACGCATGCCGCGAGCTTTTCGCTGTCACAACGGCGATAGTCGGGCTCGCAGCCGTCGCGCTGTGCGAAATACGGCACGGGATACCCGCGCGAGTCGACGGGCAGCGCGCGCATGCGCTGCGGCAGTTCCGGCAGACCGTGCCGGAGCGCAGAGGCGGTCATGGAAACCCCATGCGGAAGGCGCGCCGCGGCCGCGCCTCCGTGAAAGCCCGATGCATCGTTCGCGGGGGCGGGGAAAAGGCGGTCGAAGTGCTGCGCGGCGCGGATCGCCGTCCAGGCGGCGCAGCCGAGCGCGAGCGTCGCGGTGCCGAGGTAGCCGAGCGTATCCACGTTCATTCCTCGTCACCGTCGTTGGCGGCGCGCTTCTTCAGATCGACGACGCTGTCATCGAATGCGAAGCACGTTTGATTGAGGCGATCAGCGCGCGGCGCAACATGGCGGCCGACGTGACGCTGCGGGCGCCCAACGATCTGCGCGCGGACGGCGGCCTGAACGGCGGCGCGCACGGCGGGGTTGAGCAGCGCTTCGTCGGGCGCGCCCTCGACGCCGAGCGTGCGGCACGCTTGCGCGAGCAGCTCGTCGGGGAGGCGGGTTGGCGTGGGGCGCATGGCAGGCCTCACAGGCAACGCGTGAGGGAGCACGACGTGTCGCCGGCAGCGACGCGGTCTTCGTATTGCTGCCAGCCCGTATAGAGCAGGTAGACGAAGATCACGCCGAGCACGGCGAGGACGTTGCGCGCGACACGAAGGGTGAGGACCAGCGCGCGTGCGCCGCGCGCGCCGGAGCGGATGACGCTGGCGGTGGGGGTGGCTTGCTGTTGCTGGTTCATCGTTCGCTCCGTGGGATCAGTGACCCGATGGAGCGCATCGTATGCCAGAAAAACTAGTAATGCAAGAAAAACTAGTGAAAGTGGGGAAAAAAATGGCCGGGCAGCGGACCCGGCCAAGCATCAAGCGGCGTGCTCGTATCGCATTACGGCCTTCGCGGCCTCAGACGCGTCAGCAAGAAGACGTGTCTGGAGATTACTGGCATCGGCGAGCGACTCGATTTGTCGCCACGCAGATTTCTGAAGATCGTTTGTGTGATCTCCGACCACAAGTAATTCGAACTGCGAGGGCCGCTCCTCTAAGAAAGCATCTTGCGGACTGCCGTCAAAGAACGTTCTCACGCTCTGTAGTTCGAATAGTTTTCCGTGAGCACGACGGGCGCTTTCTTCGATGCCACGAGGGGAGTGAGAAATCTGGATGAAGTAGCAGGCATAACGTGCACCAAGGAACTCCACTTTGAGTGGCAATGCATCTGACAATACCGACAATTCTCGATGAAAGCGTTCTGCGAGATGCGGCGAGTGAGACTTCTGGATAGCGCGCTTCACCTGCCGAACGATCCCGTCAACTTGCTTCACATTGGGGATTTCGTACGTGTCCAACAGTGTGTGGAGCACAGAATGCTGGCGGACTTGTGCATCGAGCAGCGTTTCAAGTTGAGCGCCTTCGACCCGACCGAGCTTTCCGATTATGGCGCTTTCGAAAGGAGCGATCCAGTTATCAAAGCTGCCGACATCCTGCAAGTGCTCAACTAGCGCGAGGCACAGATGATTTGCAATGGCATACAGCTCTGCGCCGGACGCGCCAAAGGCGTGAGCAACTTCTTCAGGTTGAATTGCTACGCGCGTGGCAATTCTGCCGTCATCGAGTCGTATCACGACTCCAGCGCATAGCCGCTCGCCGGATAGGATCTGGGGCTGGAAATAAATGGCAGCGCGCTGGCCACGAATTCGTTCACTCATGGCTGAAGTCTAGCTGGTTGAGCCCAACGCGTGCGGAAAGCAGCGGTATTGTGTTCGGAACACGGCTCGCTAGAAAGTCGAGCACTTGCGCAACTGCTTCAGGCGAGATGAGCGAATGAATTGATGCGCACGAAAGTGCGTCGCCGAGATTGATGCTCTTCGCGTATGCCATCACTTCGGCGGCTATCTCAAGAAGTTCCGATTTGTCGCGAATTGAGAAATCGCTGACATGACGGTCTATGAGTACGTTCGCGAATTGATCGTCTTTAATTTCCGAAAGTGGATGGAGTTCAGCAAGAACACCGCCGAGAGCGTCTGCGTGATCAATCAACCAAATGATATTGGCGCTGAAAAGAATATTCGATTGATTACGGTCAAGATTCGCAACCCATTCGTCGAATGTCACTGTATGCGGATAAAGATCCCATTTGCGCAGCAGTTTTTTTGCGTATTCGCTGTCTTGAGCAACAAGCTGTGAAAAAGCCGTGCTGGAGCTGACTTCAGCGCAACCGAACGTATATCGCTCGGATTCCCCGGATGCCCAACGCTGGGAGCTTTCCAGGGTTTTACGCTTTATGCGAATTAGATATGGCCTGGGGATCGGAAGCCCGAGCGCGCGCCCGAGAACGGAACAGATCAATTCCGAGATGATTCCCCGTGGCGCGCTCATGCGGAAATACACTGGCGCGTCAGTTAAGGCATCTACTTGAACTGTCCCGCGCCAGATTTCATCGGTCTGGGTCCGCTTCAGCAACTCCGCTCCCTCGTTAAGCTCAACTGTCTCAACGGCAACCGGAGTGGGGATGTATTGATCGGCGTTTGCTACTGGTTTTTTTGTGAATACCTTTCTGCTAGCCACAAAAAGGTCTCCCACTGATCATCCGTAAGCTCATTCGCTTTGGCCCTCTCTATCAGGCTGTCGATGACCTCGCGAGACCGAGGACTCGCACGCGCTCGCCAATCCTGCAGAGCGCGATCCATGCCCGGTCCGTCGGGCACCCCAGCCCATTGGGTTTTGGTCTTAAGCGGCACAGGCGGAGGCTCGTTCATTCGAGTAGCAGGAGCGTTCGCGATCCCGCTGGCGTCACCGAACAGCAAAAATTCGGGCGTTGTTTGTAAAGCCTCTGCAACTTGCCTGAGCCGCTCCCTTTTAGGTGCGGTTCCACCTTCTTCTTTTTCCCACTGCTGGACCGTCTGCCAAGCCTTGACGCCGACGAGCTCCGCCAGGGCTTGCATTGAAAGCCCCAGCACTTCCCGGCGTTGTTTGATTCGGCGATGAATGGTCATGGGCGGGATGCTATTCGCTAGGTTTTCTTGTGTCACCACAGGAATTTCTAGCATTACTAGTTTTTCTGGCATACAATCCGCCCATGAACTCGACCCGACCCGTGAACCAAGCTCTGGAGCGCGCCATTGCGAAATTCGACTCGTTGGCGGCAATGGCGCGCGCCCTCGGACTGTCCGGCTATCAAGTGATCCAGGAATGGCGACGGCAATGCAGGGTACCGGCTGAGCATTGCCCGCAAGTTGAGCGCATGACGGGTGAGCCCTGCGAAGAGCTCAATCCGAAAGTGGATTGGGCTTATGTGCGCAGTGCGCCGGGACCGAATCTGAAAGAGACACCCCAAAAGGAGGGCGTCTGAGATGCATGCACGCCAGTCTGATGAAGAGCGGCCGCGAATGGCCGCTGGCGTCCGTATCCCGCTCCTCAAGGCAGGCGAGATCGTGAGGGTGGTGCCTAGCGATGTGACTGAGTCGTGCCGTCTGTCTCGATTTCGATCCAGTCCTCCAACGTCGCCGGATGGACAACGAATGGCAGTGAGTCCCAAAGTCGCCAGCCTGTTTGCTGCGATCGCACGGCTTCGGCGGCTTTTTCGGCGGAGCTCCAGCCGAGATCCAAAAGGACGGGCTGAACGATGACTTCCCCGTTGCTTGAACGCGAGAACGTTTCGTGGACGAGGCCCCAGACATCCGGGCGCTCTATGTCCGGTCGAATGGTCATTGCGCCAAACGGAGACTTGTACAGATACAGGCGGTACGTCGGTTTTTCCATGGGGATTCGGCTTCGCGAAGAAGCGGTTGGCGTAGGAACCACCGATTCTAGACGGCGTGCGAATCCCCGCCATTTTCGTGTCCATGGGGTTGCCTGAATGAAAACGACGCTGATATTCGGTTTCGCCGCGCCGCTGGCCGAGATCGCGCTCGGCTGGGCGTGGCTGGCTGGCGGTCACGACGTCGCCGGGCGGCTGCTGACGTTCTACTGGTGGCTCATGGTCGCCGTCCTGCTCGGGCTGCCCGCGCTGTTTGTCGGCGTTCGCATGTTGACTGGCAAGTCGATTCCGATCGGTGCTCCGATCCCGCGCGCGGTGCGCGTGTGGATGAAGACGATTTTCTTCATGCGCGTGTGCGCGCTGGTCGCGATCGGCTGCACGTCGCTGGCGGTGCTCTCGCTGACCGCGTGGTGTTTCTCCCGTCTCGCGTTTCTTATCGTGACGGACACCGCTGATAACCCGGCGGGTGCGTGAATGGCCGAGCGCACGCTGAGCGAAGTCCTCGCCGAGATTGTCGATGCAGGGCATCGCTATCCCGCATTCCATTCGCAGATCTTTCATTGCCTGTTCGACGGTGAGGAGCTGCGTCGCGGTCTCGTGAGCTACGAGTGCGACGCAGCGCCGGCGCGTGTTGCGCCCGTCGACGGCGTGCAACTGACGGTGCTCGTGACGAGTATTCGGCCGAGCGAGTGGCTGTTGCAGTTCGCGCACGCGCTGAGCCGTGGCGTGATGCCCGAAATGGTGTTGCCGGCGGCGGTAGAAGCGGATCGACATGAAGTTTCGTGTGCGCGTGAGGAACATGAGGCGACTGTAGTTGGCGGTGCGTTCATGCGCATTCCTGAATTTTTGAGTACGGAGTAAACCCACATGAGTACGATTGAACAGACGATTCCGCTCGCGATCGCGCGAATGCCGATCGTCGAGAAAGCGCTCCGCGAGGCGATCGCGGACCCGAAAAAGAAGCAGGCGATCCTCGAGGCCACGGGCTGGGATCCGACGATGCCGTCGCAGATCCTCGCCGGGCGCACGGGTATCACGCTGGAGAAGCTCGACAAGCTGTTCAGCGCGATCGGGCTCGTGGTGACGACCGTCGGCTACATGGACTACCTCGCAGAGGGCAACGTGATCGGCAGCAACTGCCGGTGCGCGCGAATGAGCATGGGTGCGTGCGGCGCTGCCGCGTAAGCGCGCGCCGTTGTACTTCCTTTTCGGGGACTGGGATGAACGTCAAGGCAGGCGATCGCGCTCGCGTCGTCAACACGAGGACGCCGAACGACGGCGCGATCGTCGAAGTGATCGAGCCGGATGCGCAGTGGACGCGAATGATGGGCAAGCCGGTTTGGGCCGTGCGCGGCGTTCAGATGCTCGGTTTCGCGCTCGATAAGCCCATTCCGAAAACGATTCAGGAAGAAGGCGTGATACCGGACGCCAACTTGCGGCGCGTCGAGAGTTCGCGCGACGCGATCGACAGGCGCCAGCTCGTCGACGACGACACGGTCACTCCGCTGTCGGAAGCCGTCCGCCGCGCGGTCAAAGCCATGGAGGCTTGATGTCGTATCACCTTTCGAATCTTGCTTGGGACATCGAGCTTCGCGGACCGCAGAAGCTCGTTTTGCTTTGCCTGTCGCACCTGAGCCTGCAGAGCACGCGTGAGTGCTGCGTGACGATCGCGCGCCTGATGGTCCTGTGCGGCATGTCGGACAGCGGCGTTCGCCAGCAGCTGACGGCGCTCGTCGCGCTCGGCCTGGTCGAAGAGCTGCGCGACGGCCGCGTCGTGCATTACCGCGTGAATCTCGGCGTGGCGCGAGCGTCCGATGGCGAAGCCTGAGACAGCCGCCGCACGCGAGCGCGCACGCGCGCCGCAATTCAATGCCGGCCTCGTCGAGGCGGCCATTCGCCGTCACGTTGATCACCGCGCGACCACGCTGATTCCCGAAGCGTCCGTGCGCTACGGCCTCGGGCGCACGCGCGGCGAATATCGCGCTGATTTCGTCATGGTCTCGCGCGCGGGCTACGCCACGGAGCTCGAGGTGAAGATTTCGCTGGCGGACTGGCGTAAGGATCTGTCGAAGCCGAAGTGGGTCGGCATGCCGGGCTGGATCACGCGCTTCGTGTACGTCGTGCCGGAGCAGCTTGGAGTGCCCGTGTGGGTGCCGGAGCAGGCCGGGGTGTGGCACGTGACGCCCGCGCGAGTCCGCAGCGACAGCGAGCGTCCGGACGGCTATCAGGTCGTCGTCGCGCGCGCGCCGCGCGTGCTAGGCCGCGAGAAGCTGCCGGCGGCCGTGCTCGGCACGTGGCACAAAAACCTCTACTACCGCTACTGGGATCAGCGCATTGCACTCGAGCAGCGCATCCCGCAGCACGTTCGCGAAGGTGTTGCATCATGAGGTTCAGACACATCGCCGTCATCAGTCAGAATACGGGTTTCACTACGGAGGGAACCAATGCTGACACGCGAGCAGATCGTCGAAGCTTTGAAGCTGGCCGAGCAGGCTGGCATTGCACTGGTCTGCCAAGGCCGTGCACCGGGCGGCTATTCGTCCTATTCGGTCGAGGCCGAGGATGTGGCTGCGCATATTGTCGGCGAGATCAATCTTCCCGCGCATCTGAACGGCCTGTCCCCCGAGGAATACGAAGAGTGGATCCGGCTGGACGGCTCGGTGCAGTGCTACGCCACCACGCAGGGCGGCCGTCGGTGCAAGGGTTGCGCACCAGGCGGATCGCAGCGGAACGCGCAGGAGTGGAAGGAGTTGAACGATACGAAGCCGTACTGCACGACTCACGGCGGATAGCCTGTGAGCGCGCGGCCCTTCTCGACAGTGGAGGGGCTGCATGAGGGCCGCCGACGTTCTTCGCGAACTGGGGCGCCCAATCGCGTATTACCCCTTCCTGAGCCGTTACGTGGGCGGCGTCAACGCGTCCGTGCTGTTCTGCCAGATCTTCTACTGGCAGGACAAAGCCACGAGCGCTCTCGGCGTGCACAAGACCGTCGAAGAGCTGGAGGCCGAGACCGGGCTGACATATGAGGAGCAACGCGCTGCGCGCACGAAATTGCGTGCATCCGGTGTGCTCATCGAGACGGCTAAACGGATCGAACATCGCACGTATTTCCGCATCGACGAGGACGCCCTTGAGCGTCTTTTGTCCGGCGGGCCGCCCGCGCGCACGCCGAAGAAGCGCGGTCCACCCAAATCGGAAAAGTCCAGTTCCCCAAATGGGAAAAGTCCATTTCGGGAGATGGGAAAAGACCAGTTCGCGGGCGTGGAAAAACCCACGCCGCCAGATGGTGAATCCCACGCTCGCGGCATGGCCGATCCCCATTCCGTTAACGGTACAGAGACTACTGCAGAGATTACTTCAGAGACTACAGCAGCAGCAGCTAGCGCGAGGCCGCCTGTGGATAACTCGGCTGCCGCTGCTGCTGAGCTGCAAAACGGCGAAGAACCGGGCGACGAGGCAGGCGACGTCGCGCCGCCTGACGCCGAAGCCACGCTGCTCGCATGGCTCGCAGATCTGCCGCGCTGCGCGATCGATCCGACGGACGACCGGGTGCACGTGCTGACGTGGGTGGGGAAGGGCGTGACGCAGCCGCAGCTGGCGGAGGCGTATCGCCGGGCGGTGAAGCGGCGCGAGTCGGCCGACGACACGCGCGCCATCGGCGCGAAGTTTCTGGCGCGTTTCATCGATGAAGTGCTGGCGGCCACGAGCGTGGACGTTGCGCCGCCCGCCAGCACGAGCGGCCAGTGGTGGGAGAGCGATTCGGGCATCAGCGCGCAGGGCAAGAGCAAGCGCGTGGAGCGGCGCCCGAACGAGACGACCCCGGACTACCTGATTCGCGTGGCGCAGGCGTCCGGCCGCGGCCCGTGGATCGAGCACGTGCTGAAGCGCTGGCAGGGCACGGCGCGCTATCAGAGCGTCATCGAATTCTTCGGCGACCAGCTGCTGCCTGTGGACTTCTACGCATCATGAAAAGCCACAACGCGAACGGGCTGCCGGGTACTCGCACTGGGCGCCGAGCCGCCAGCATTCGTGCCGCGCGCATCCGCGCCGAAATAGCTGGCGCTGCCGCACGGCTCGCATCTACCGACGATGTGCCGCTAGACGCCGCGCTGCGCTCTTTGGCTGGCGGCCCCGCGATTGACACGGATCGTATTGCCGCCGAGTGGCGCGCGGTGACGCGCCATCGCACGGAGCAGCTGGCGGACATGCGCTATGCGCAATCACGCTTGAAATCGCAATCCAATCGGCCGCCAACACCTGCATGCGGCTATTCAACCTCGGAGCACACCATGACCGTACGAGCGAAATTCAAAGTCACGTCGACCACCCAGCGCGAGCACTGGGATAGCCAGAAGGGGCACATCCACGAGATCGAACTGGCGCCGGTGGTGAGCGGTTCGCCGGAAAACGAAAAGTTCTATGCGGCCACGCCGTGCGGCGCGGTGAAGCTGCAGACCGTGAACCACGAAGCGGGCACGCAATTCGAGCTCGGCGGTGAGTACTACCTCGACTTCACGCGTGCAGATGCCGACGAGGGCAATAGCGGGGCGTGATTGAACTGTCCGGCGGCTGCCTGGCGCTTTGCCGGCGGCTGCCGGAGTTAGAAAAAGCGGGGCATCTCATGAATGGCCGTAGAGACGTGAAACTCAAAGGGTGCGAGCCGGTTGCCGCTCGGATTGCTGAGCTGATGGAAGACGGGATCGAGCGCACGGTGAAGGAGTGCAGCGACGCATTGAACCGTTCTCGAAAAACCGTCCAGGGGGCTTTGCACGAGCTGTCTCAGGAGGGGCCGTTGCAGCAAGTCCATGTCTGCCGGCAGGACGGAAAGTCGCTTGTGTACGTCAATGGTCCGGGAAAGAACGTCGCGGTTAAGACATGGCGTGATCCGGCTCGAACCGGACGCGCCGCACGCTGCACAGGTTCCGCGCAAATAGATACGCCGATGCAGCCGTCGGACGATGTGCTCGTCGAATGCATGCGGCGCATGGTCTGTTGCTGCACGACCACGCCGATGCAGCGCATCGCAGCATGAAACACAGACCTAACAAGCGCGAGAGCGCGCATATGGGCCGCATCTCGAAGATGGCGTGCATCTGTTGCACGCTTCTCGGCCGCTCGCAAACGTCGAAGACCGATGTGCACCACGCACGTGTCGGCCACGGCGGCGCGCAGCGAGCCGGAGACTTTTGCACGATTCCGCTGTGCCACGACGACTGTCACCAAGGCAGGAACGGCGTGCACGGCGATCAGACATATCTGCGGATCCTGAAGATGACGCAAATGGATCTGCTCAACGCGACGCTCGAGCGACTCTACGGGGAAATCCGATGACCATGGTGCTGACCACCGACGTGCCGACCATCGTGCCGGCGACCTACGGCAAACATCGCAACCGCATCGCGTACGTCCCCGGCAATGCCGAATACGTCGCGCGCGTGCGCGTCGTACGGCGCGTCGTGCTGCCCGGCGGCGCGCTCGATCCGGATCTCGCTCAGGTCGAGGTCTATGTCGCAGAGGATCGTCGTGCGGGCATCGAAGCGCCGCGAGGCGCGTGGGTGGATCGCGAATATCTGCGTTGCACCGCGCGGCTCAGCAAGAACGGGAAATCGCTGCGGGAGTTCTTCGAGTCCGGCGAGATGGAGCGACACGTTTGAACCGCCAGCCACCGCGCCGAGCTCACCGCACAGATCTCGAAAGCGCGCTGCGCGAAGCGGCGCGCGCCGTGCGCGCGGGCCATCCCGAAGAACCGATTTCGATTTCCGCTTCTGCGCTCTGGCTTCTGAGCGAGACGCTCCACGCACAGGGCCAGCTGCTCGAGCAATTCAAAAACACGCAACCCAGAAAGGCAAGCCGATGAGCGAGACCACTGAAAACCTATTCCGCACGCCGCAAGACGCTCTCGTGTTCGCGTTCAACTATTCGATGCAGCGTCAGGATCGGTCGCTCGTCGACCGAATGGCCGCGCCCAGCCCGCGCACAGGGAAGGGTCTGAGTGGTAACGACGGTGCGGGGCAGGCCGGAATGATACGGCGCGAGCTCGAGCAGCTCACGGAGCTGGACCGCGCGGTGCTCGTCGCGCGCTTTGCGCCGAAGTCATGGCCGTGCGCCTGCGGCAGCGCGTGCTGCTCTGGGCACATGGCCAACCCCGAATACGTCGCGGCGATTCGGACGCTGGAGCAGGCGGCGATGTCAAAACTGGCTGGCCACCTGTCGCTTTACCGGCTGCGCGTACGGCTCGTCGAGAAGGCGATGGGCGCGAAAGTCGAGATCAATGCGCTGGCCAAAGAGTGCGGCGTCAGCGAGAACACGGCCGCTGCCCACTGGAAGATCATCCGGGAATGGATTGCGGGGATCCCGAAGCCGAAGGTCAGAACGCCGTCGAAGCGCGCGCGCGTCGTGTCCGACGATGCTCGGGCCAGTGTCGCGCTGACAGAGGACGGAGCGGACGAGAGTTTTTTGACGGCGGTCGATGGCATCGAATCACTCGCGCGGAAGCGCGCCGATGAACTGCTGTCGATGCTGCATTTCATCGCATCGTGATTCGATTTGCTTGACATTGCGGTTTTCGACCGTAGAATACGCATCAATCTGACACTGTGAATACGTGTATCTAAAGCCCCGAAGCGCGCGCGATCGGGGCTTTTTCGTTTCATCGTATGATGAGTCTCCCTCTTGAACGGAGACTGAGATGTCGGTAGACCAACGAAAATTTGTGGCTGTCGTCAAAGAACCAGCAAGTTCGCGCACGCCGTCAGGGGTGGGCGTCGCAGTCTATATCGAGGATATAGTCAGCGATCCATCGTTTGGCAGTCACCGGATAGCGTTCAGCCTTCGAAGCGATGCCCCGTTCGAAGCGGCGGAGGAAATCGCCCGCTTGCTGAACGAGCACTGCGTATCGGTTCGCTTGGTCTGACCCATCATAGGCCTTCGAAAGCCTGCCCGGCTGTCGCCGCGCGGGCTTTCTCATCTGTGCGGTTAGCTACGCGACGCGACTACAGCCTTGAGGAAATCCAAAAGGCGTGCGTTTAAGTCTTCGATGTGTATGTCGTCGACGTAGCCGGTCGAAGAAGTCGCGCCGTCTTTCTGGACCTTACGTTGGTCGGCGAACGGAGTGTACTCAATGATGCCAACGGGGTTGAGTTTGACCCGGAACGTGGAGCGTTCGGTCGCCAACTGCCCTTTGCTCATGTCATAAAAGAAGGTCACGTCAATGTACGGTGACCGCATTCCGTCGATTCCGTCTTCAACCTTGGCGGCGCGCCCCGACTTCTGCATGTCTTCTGCGAAAGACATGAACGCGGGGCGCACGATCTGTTCCACCTTTTCGGTGAAAACTGCACTGCGACGTTTCGCCTCTAGGACCTTTGCCTCTTGCGCTGCTGCAGCGGCATCGGCTTTAGCTGCCTGTTGCTCGTCGTTTTGCTTCAAGAAGTCGGAAAATTGGCTCATCGGTGGCTCCTCATTATTCGGCTTTTGATGGAATGGAAGTACTGCATTTATCCAGTTTGGGGCTGGCTGGTTATTCAAAAGATGATGTAAACACCTATTGAATATATTTGACGGTGCCAATTACTCAGCCAGATGGCAGGCGGAGAAGATCCGATGACCAAAACGAAGCTCAAGAGTGCCGCTGGTGCCACTGTGGTGCCACGTCTCGGCAGTGGCGTCATCGTCCGCGTCCCGTTTTTCCCGAAACCGATGGTCGGTATATGCATCGCCGTGTATGACGAGCTTCCGGCTGAGATCGCGGTTCAGATTTTCCCGCTCGGACGCGATTCGCTTCAACTGCCGGGGGTGCCGTTCTTTGAGAGCGAGCCAGACGCGGGTGTGAGATCCGCGGCATGGCCGGCTTGATGACGATTCTAGTCACGTCGAACGCTCGTGACCTCGCCCGCGGGATGAACGATTTCATTCAGCGGCAGGTGCCTTTCGCGATCGCGCAGGGCATCAATCGCACAGCGCAGCGCGTTGCCGATGTCGAGCGCCAAAACCTTGCCGAGACGCTGTCGAACCCGTCGCCATTCACGCAAAACTCCGTCGGCGTCCAGCGCGCGAAGAAGGGCAAGCCTGCGGCCGTTGTCTATATGAAGGATATCGCCGCCAGCTATCTCGAACCCTTCGAGACGGGCGGCGTGCACAAGCTCAACAGCCGCGCGCTCCTCAATCCGAAGAACATCAGGTTGAACCAATACGGCCAACTGCCCCGCAACACGCTCGCCGCGCTCAAGGGACGTCCTGACGTTTTCATCGGCGCGGTCAAGACGGCGTCTGGCGAGACTATCAACGGCGTCTGGCAGCGGCCAACGGACACGAAGCGTGTCAGCCTGATCAATGGCCGGGGCAAGAAACTCGGCAAGTTAAACAAGCTCGACGCGTCGCAGAACGGCGGCCGCGGCAAGCTGAAATTGCTGATTCGCTTCGGCGATGCGCTGCCCGTCAAGAAGCACCTCGATTGGGGCGCGCGCGCGACGCGCACCGTCCAGCAGTGGATCGATCGCGACCTCGCCGAGGCGCTGTCGGACGCCATGCGCACGGCCCGTCGCTGAAAAGGAAGGTCACCCGGAGGCTCTCCGCCGGGGGCCCCCCAGGGCCTGGCGGGTCCTTCCGGGAGATCCCGAATACGCGGGCATTGCGCGCGCGCGTTTTTCCCGTTCCTTTGACCGAAAAAAACACGTTACACGTTACACGCTATGGCGGCATCGAATGCGGCTCAAAGGCGCGCCGCGCCTAGCGACGCGGGTGTAACGAAGCGTGGCGCGAAAACGCGGTCGAAGGCGCAAACCGTTACACCGGCAAGCGTTACACCTGCCGGAACGGATGGCGTCATAGGGAAGGCTGTACTTTGCGAGGCGCTGGGGTGGACGCGCCCGAAGCTCGATCGCCGCATCGAGAGCGACGAGGCATTCCCGATCGCGAAACGCGGCACGCGCGCCGGCGGCTGGGAATTCGATCTCGCCGCGGTGCGCGCGTACCTTGGCGGTGCGCCGGCAGCAAAGCAGTCGCGTGGCGCGCCGGCGCGCGCGGATCCGCCGGACAACGGCGCGTCGGCAAATCCGTACCCGGGCGCCAAGTACTCGGTCGTGCCGCCGGCGGGCGTCGAGCCCGTCGTTCACTCAGGTGAGCAGACCGCGCGGCAGCGCCGCGACATGGTCCAGGCCGAGATCCTCGAAGACAAGCTGCGCCGCGACCGCGGCGAGCTGGTGCAGGCGGAGGTCATGCGGCAGGTGGTCACGAAGATGCTCGTGCATCTCGGCAAGGGCATGGACCGACTGGCTGACCAGGTCGTGGAGAAGCTCGGACTGCCTGAAGAGAACGCCGACGTGATCCGCGAGCTGACCGACGACCTGCGCACAACCATGGTCGACGAACTGAAAACGCTGCTGGGTCCCGATGCTTGAGAGCGCTTACGCTGACGCGTATCAGATCGCGCGCGAGTCGCTCGCGGCCTTCATTCCGCCCGCGCGGGAAACGGTGGCGCAGTACGCCGCGCTGAACCGGCGACTGACGAATCAGGGCGGTGGCTATGTTGGCCGGTGGCACCACGAGAAGGCCCCCTATCTCGTGGCGCCCATGGAGACGCTGACGCGCCTGGACTATCTGACGACCGTGGTGGTCGGGCCCGGGCAATCGGGCAAAACGGAGGTCGCGCAAAACTGGATGCTGAAGTCGGTTGCGAATGACCCGGGCGACATGCTCTGGTACATGCAGACCGACCCCGGCCTGTTGATTTGCAGTAGAAACTGACCCACTTTTTGCATCTAAAACTGACCCACCCTCGTGGCGCAGAATCATCACTCCTGCGCGCCAACTTCTTCGTCTTTTACTGTCTTAGGTGAGGTTTTGCGGG